>CALCNF010000251.1 GCA_937897815.1 uncultured Pseudomonadota bacterium
CTGGTCCTCGACACGCTCGGGATCGTCGGCATCCGAGCGCGACGCTGGCGCAAGGCGAACGCGGAGCACATCGCTGGCCAGGTTCGCGCGCGAGGCGTGGACCTGATCGTGCTCGCCTTCGGCGGAAACGAGCGCGTCGATCGCGACCTCTCTGTCGAGAAGCATGGCCGGGAGATTCGCGAGACGCTCGATCTGTTTCGAGCGGGCGCGCCGAAGAGCGCGTGTCTCCTCGTTGGACCGCTTGCCCACGGCTACGAGGGCACGAAGCGCCTCGATCCGCGCCTCAAGACGGTCGGAGATGCACAGCGGCGGGTGGCCAATGAGGTGGGCTGCGCCTACCTCGACACGGCGCTGCTCATGGGCGGCGAGAGCGCCGTGAGGACCTTCCGAAGCAAAGGGTGGATGGGAGCCGACCTGGCCCACCTCAACGGCAAAGGACACCGAGAGCTCGGCCGACGGATCGCCGACTGGCTGTGGAAGCGCTACGGGCTGTGGAGCGACACGAGCGACGCAGACTCCGCCGACTATGGTCCTGTTTGGGATTCAGAGTCGAAACCAGATGGCCCCTGACTTGACCGGGGGATCCCCCAGAGCCGAACATGCGGCCGTGGACAATGAACACGGCGCCATCGGGGACCTGGAAGGGCCGCTGCGACCCGCCACCACGGGCGGCGTGATTCGCTACCGGTTGTGGCCGATCAAGCGACGCCCCGGCCGGAGCCTCGTGGTCGCCCTGGTGATCCTCGGCCTGGCGTGGGCGACCTACCACCAGCTGGGATCGCTCCTGTGGGCGGCCGTCGTCCTGGTCGGCACCACCGCCGGCGCGGGGATGCTCTTCGTGCCCACCGAGGTGATGCTCGACGGGTATCACCTGAACATGCGCGCCATGAACCTGGCGCGCACCTGGGACCTCCGTCGATTTCGAAAGCTCGAGGTGAGCGGCGGGGTGCTCCCGAGAGTTGATCTCACGGGCCGCTTGAGGCGCAAGCTCTTCGACCGCATGCGCGTGGTTCAGCTGCCTTTGCCCTCAGACGCGGCGGACGCGGAGCTGGTCCTGGCCCATGTGCGCCGCTGGGTTGGACGAAGCCCGACGGGCAAGTTCGAGCTCGATCGGGACCACGCCCCGCAGGACAACGTCTCCTGAGCAATCAGGCGCGCCTCACGGGCAACGTCAGGCACCTGGGCCCTCCTCGACCGCGCACGAGCTCGTGACCATCGAGGTGGATCGCCACCTTGGCGCGACCTCCCAGAAATTCCGAAGGGCGCTTGATGAACTCCTCCGCGGCCAGCGGCATGAAGCCCGCTTCTTGAAGCGCGGCCAGGGTCGCCTGGTTGCGGCGATAGGTCAGAAAGACCCCCGGCTCCAGGGCGAACGCGTTCGCCCCATCCGACCACTGCTCGCGTTGCTGAGCCACCGGGTCTTCACCCCCGCAGAACACGGGCGAGACCTCTACACCGACCTGCGCCAGGGCGTCGATGATGTTCGGCCCGAGCAGTCGTCTCTGTCCGGGCGCGATCGAGGTCACGGCGAGGCCCATCCCCTCAGGGTCGAGCACCATGGGTGGGTAGAGCAGGACGTGCCCGTGATCGATCCTCGTAAACAGAGTGTCCAGATGCATCGCCCCGTGCCACTTGGGCATGTCCAGCCTCAACAGACGCTCAAACCCCCGCTCAAAGAGCGCCTCAGCCAGGCGGTCGATGGCCTCAGGGGTCGTCCGCTCGCTGGCCCCGACCAGGACCGTCCGCTCATCGACGACCTGCACGTCTCCCCCCTCGATACAGAGGCGGTCGTCGCTCGGGTCGTCAGCTCGAACGTCGATCACGCCCGTGCTCTCGAAGCGAGGGTGATGCCGCGCGATCGTGCGCGCCAGCGCCATCCCTCGGAGGCGAGCGGGCTTGGCGGCGTAGGTGAGGACCACAGCGTCGCCAACGACGGCGGCCAGGTCGCGGGCGAACAGGAAATTGGGAAGGGGCCACTGGAGGAGCCCGTCTCCCTCCTCGGTCGCGCCCGTGATCAAGGTCTCCGCCAGCGAGCGCGCCGACAGAGCGTCGAGGCGCCTCGAGAGCTCGGTGGCCTCAGCCGCGCTCACCCCCCAGACGTCACGCTCGAAGCGCGCCCCCGCCTCGATGGCCTCACCTCGGGCGGCGGGCAGGTCCATGCACTCGGCCAGGAGCTGTCTTGACGACAAGACACCCGCCTCGCCCGTGGCGGAAGCCAGGACAGCCGCGAGCACCTGATGTTGCTCACGCAGGGATGGAAGATGGACGAGATCATCGAAGAGGAGGTCCTCCGGATTGGGACCCAACGCACCCGAGGCGTCCCGAGCGTGGCGCTCGATATTCGAGGGCACCATGCGCTCAAACTCCGCTCCAGGAGGCGTGATCATCACCTCACGGAGCGGGCCGATCTCACCGTCGACGCGGGTGCCATGGCGCTCTGGATCTCTCGCGGTCATGGCGACACCATGGCAGAGGAATCGCTTGTGGCCAACCGAGGCGAAGCGGCCGGTTCAGGGGCGCTGGGGGTTGTCCGCGTCGAAGGCCTTGAGGGCGAGGGGAAGCCGCACGGGGATCGGGGGGATCTGCCCTTCAAAGCCATAGAGTCGATCGTAGACGTGGGCCATCGACATGACTCGCATCGCGTAGCGCCGCGTCTGGGAGTAGGGGATGGACTCGACGAAGGCGTCCGTCGGCAGATGCCCGCGGTCTCTTAGCCAACCCCGGACCGCTCCCCGACCGGCGTTGTAGGAGGCGAGCGCGACGGGCGCGTGACCCCTGAAATGGTCAAGGAGCGCTCCGATCAGCGCCGCTCCCAGCGCCAGATTCACGGAGGGCTTCCGAAGCTGGCGCCTGGTCACCTTCTTTCCCAGAAGCGCCTTGCTCGTCAGCCGCGCCGTCGAGGGCATGATCTGCGCCAGGCCCACGGCGCCTACGCCGCTTCGCGCCTTGGGCTTGAAGCGCGACTCCACGTGGACCAGTCCCGCGAACAAGGAGGGGGATACCCCTCGGGACAGGCACTCCGTGACCAGGATCTCCTCGTGGGTCAGCAGGTAGCGGTGCTGATACATCTCTCGCAGGTCGGGCGTGAGATCCGGGGCCATGAAGATCCCGTAGCGAAGCACGCGCTGACGGGCCTGCTCCTGACCCCCATGACCATAGAGGGTCGCCAGGAGCGCTCGACCGCCTCCGGTGAGTCGACCTGCACCCAAGAGGGTCTCCAGAGCGGAGATGGCCTCCGCCGCGCGGCCCAATCTCAGATAGGCGACCGCGAGAGACAGAGCCGGCTCACGAGCGACCCGCAGCGCCTCCACCGCGGGCAAGGCCTCTACGGGCTCAAGAGCGCGACGAAGCGGCGCCTCAGCGCTCAAGCGGAGGTCGCTGTACAGGCGAGGAAACACAGGCGCGAGCTCTCGGACCCGGCCCTCAGCCAAGAGTCCGTACCAGGACATGGGGTAGCGGGCGGCGACCGACGCGTACTCCCGTGAGGCCTCCGGCACGCGCGCCGTCGCCTCGTAGACCCGCCCCAGCCAGTAGCTCGCCCGCTCATCCCAGGTGATGGCGACGCCGTCCCGCTCATCGCCATAGCGGTCCCGAAGACGAGTCAGATCGCGCAGCGCGCGCTCGTTGTCGCCACGAAGCACGGCCGCGAACCCACCCCACCACAGACCGTCACGCTGCGCCTCGGAGCGACCGGTAGAGTCCGCCGCGTCAGCCCACAGGGCGGACGCCTCACCGGGGAGGCCTCGAAGGGACAGGAGCCAGGCGGCCTCTGCCCGAGCGCGGTTCGCGTACGGGTGCGCCGGCCAACCGGAGACCAGCGCCGCGTAGTGCATCGCCGCCTCCAGATCGCGGTTCACCTTTCGGAGCACGAGCGCAGATCCCAGGTGCCAGAGGGGTCGCCGGACGTCCCCCTTCATCTTGCCCTTCAAGCGCTCCATGGCGGCCACCGCGTCGTCTCGCGACTTGGAGTCCAGACGCCCCAGGATGCTGCGCGCCCAGTCCACCAGCGCCCGGTCGGCGCCCTTTCGCTTTCGCAGCTTGTTGAGGATCTTGAGCTCAGCCGGGGCTCGGCCCGACCGAACGTCCAGGAGCGGTCGCACGAACGACCAGGACGACGCTATGGGCGAGCCCAGAGCCTTGAGCCGCCCCGCGACCGCCTCTCGGGTCTTCTTATGCTTCGTGTGCCACCAGCGGGCGTGGAGGACCTCGACGGCGCGCGGCTTGGCGCCAGAGCGCTCGAGCAGATCCACGAGCCGCATCTCCAGACGGCGCTCGACCCGAATCGGAAGCGACGTCATCAGCTGAGACTCCATGAGCTCGATCGCCAGCGCGACCTCTCCTTGAGCAACCAGCTGGTCAATCCCCTTGGACCAGGCGTCCTCGTGACCGGAGACGCTCGAGGGCACGCTCAGCAGGAGCGCCGAGGCCCGGCGCGCCTGGCCGCCGGCCTTCGCCAGATGCGACTGGTAGATCGCCGACGCGCCCTCGAGGCTGTCGTTGGAGATCGGGGGCGCCTGCTGCTCGTCCCCGTCGGAGCCTGCGCCGAGCGCGGCTCCATCGGACGACTGTGCCTTGAGGGCCACCTGAAGCCATCGAGCGACCGCCTGGCGATGGGGGTCGTCGCCCGCCGCCTGATCTTTGCCCTCGAGCTCCTTGGCCAACGACTCGAGTGCCGCCCGCCGCTCCTGATCGCTCGCGCCCGGTTTGTGGAGCACGTCATAGGCCAGCTGGATCGTGGGAGCCGACTCCGCGAACGGCGTCATGACGTAATGGAGCGGCGCTCCATGGGCCACGGTCGCGCCCAGGACGAGCAGAACTAGAGCGGTGAGGCCGCGGACCGCAGGTCCCGATTGGACCGGCGCCGCCGAACGGTAGGGGGAGCGTTTCATCAAGGGCCGCGAACCGTAGGGGATCGACCCTCGCACGCGCAAGCATAAGGCCCACACACGCTCAGGCGCCCCGCAGGATCGCGTTCACGCGCGTGTGGCCAACTCCTGGCAGCGCCAGTCGATCGACGCGCCACGCCTCCGAGACAACCTTCTCAGGTGCTGAGGCGCCCATCATGACCACCACGTGACCGCCCGCTCCGACCGCCTCGAGCCCCCGTTGTGCCCAGACCTCAGGCGCGAAGGTGGCCCGGCTCATGGCCCCAGATCCAGAGGGCAGCTCCACGGCCTCCAGCCGCTCCGCGTGCACATGCACCCGCGTGAGCTCCATCGCGTGAGCGACCTGCTTGCAGAAGGTCGCGCGACGACCACGGGGCTCGACAACGTGGAGCTCCATCTCGGGTCGAGCGGCCGCGAGAACGACGCCCGGGATGCCCGCGCCCGATCCCACGTCAAACCAGGGACGGTCCAGGAGCCGGAGCTCCGGATCATCGAGCAAGCGGAGCAGGGCGAGCCCGTCGAGGATGTGACGGTCAACGGCCTCCAGAGCAGAGCAAGGCCCGACCAGGTTGATGGACTGATTCCAGCGCATCAGCCAGTCCAGGTAGAGGCCGAGGCGATCCAGTCCCGCAGGGGCTAACGACACATCGAGGGCCCGCGCGCCTGCCTCGATCGCACCCCGGACCGCCTCTCGATCACTCATGGCGCGGCCAGCTCCTTGAGGCGCTCGCGCCGGGCCTCATGGGCCTGCTCAAAGGCGGCGTCAAAGTGCTGGATCATCTTGACGCGCTCGGTGTCATCGGCGGCGCTCTTCAGGGTCTCATCCTTGAGCCGCTCCGCCTCAGCGAGACGATCGGTCGCGATGAGGACGGCGCTCAGAAGCACAGGCGCCAGTCCGTCCTCGGGCTCCTTCACCATCGCCTCCCGGAGGAGCTTCTCGCCCTCCTCGACGATCCCCTGCTCGAGGAGGATCTGGGCGACCTCGCTGCGGGAGCCGACGACGCGAATGGCGTCCGCGCGAGCGTCGGAGACGCCCTGCTTCATCCGCAGCGCCAAGACATATTGAATCAGGGTCGCTTCAGGGTGATCGGGGCGAATTCTCAGGACCTCATTGAGGTGCTCCCGAGCGATGGCCATCTCTCCGGCGTCCAGCTCGATCTGCGCGAGCAGCAGCTTTGTGGTCCAGTCGTCTGGGTGGTTGGCCATCTGATCCTCGAGGAGCGTCCTGGCCTTCGCCACCTCTCCACGAGCGTGGTGGAGCTGCGCCAGCTGGGGCCTGAGCTCGTCGTCGGATGGATCGATGGCCAGCGCCGCCTCCAGGGCGGCCAGGCTCTCCTCGAGCCGCCCGGCCTCCGCGAGAACCGAACCGAGCGCCTGAAAGAGCGGGGCGCTCTTGTTGGCCCGCTGGGCGCCCTCCTCGAGGACGGAGAGCGCCGCCTCTGAGCGGTCCTCTCCCTCCAGGAACTGCGCCAGATTCAACCACGCGATCGGGTCCTCACCGTGGGCCTTCGTCTCCTCGCGTAGGAGCCGCTCCGCCTCAGCCTTGTCACCAGCCAGGGCCGCTACCTGCGCCTTGAGCGCACCGATGCCGACCGCCTGAGGATCGAGCTTCTCCGCGGAAGCGATATGACCTTTGACCTCGTCGATCACAGCTCCCTGACCCGATCGTGGAGTGATGGCGAGGCGCTCCAGGGCGAGCTGGGCGAGGCCCAGGTGAGGATCGGCGAGCTCCGGGTTCGCGCTCACGGCCTTTTGGAGATACTGGTGGGCCTTGAAGGGTTTTTGTGCGTGCATCGCTGCGACGCCCAGGGCGATCCACGTCTGGACATCCGAGGCCATGGCGGCCGCGCGCTCCATGGTGGAGAGCCCCATGTCGACGAGCCCGGTGGCGAGCTGAACCTGACCAGCGATAAAGACCACGGCCGCGTCCTCCGGAGCGAGGGCGCGAGCCTGCTGACTCGCCTTGGACGCCAGCGCAGGCTCATCCTCCAGGAGCGCGGCCAGCGCGCGATGAGCCAGGGCGTTTGAGAGCACCTCTGCCTCGCTCAGGGGGGTGAGCTCGCCTGGCTCCTGCCCATCGAGAGACATCCAGGGGCCGCCCTTATGACGAACCCCGTAGCGCCGCTCCAGCAGGTTGGTCGCGCTGCCTTCGACTCCAGGATCGAACCCGTAGGACACACCGGGTCCGATGCGGGCCGTGAGCATGGCGTCGGTCAAGGTCGCCACCTCGAAGGTGCTGGCGCTCGGGCTCTGCTCCCCGTCGAGGGCGCTCACGAGCGCCGCGGCCGCTCGCGGCGCGCCGTGTAGATCGTCCTCGAGATCACGAACGGGGAGCCGCCCCGCCTGGCGCGCCTCCACGATCGCAGCGACGATCGCCGAGGGATCCCGAGGCAGCCGATCCGCGATCAGCTGAACCGATCCGGCCACCGCCTGAGGCTGTAAACGCAGATCATCAGGTACGGTCGCCAGCACCGCAGAAGGCGTCTCCCGACTCGCTCCTGGGGCGCTCTCATCGGGAGCCGTTTCCTGGGCGCCTGCCCACCACCAGACCGCCAGACCGGCCGCGATCAAGGCGATCAGAACGGTCATGAAGCCGCCTCTCTCCTCCGGCTCACCGGCGGGGCCCGTCGTGCGCACAATACCTGAGGACCTGAGGCACTCGGGACATCGGCCTTGCTCATCGGGGGCGGCGAAGGTCGCACCGCAGTGCGAACAGGCGAAGAGCTCTTCCATCAACAGCTCCAAAGAGCGCGCCGGATGCGCGCCGGTTCGTTGGTGATAATGGCGTCCACGCCCAGATTCGCCAGGGCGCGAGCGCGATGCGGGTTGTCTACCGTCCAGGTGCGCACCACGCGACGAGCCTCGCCTGACGCGGCCCGCGCGTAGGTGGCCATGTGCTCGGCCGTGACCAGAGACTCTGCTGGGTGAAGGTCGACGGCTCCAGAGACCTCAAGCCCGTCCAGGCAGGCCAGCATGTCGAGAGACTCGTAGAGCAGGGCGAGGCGCCAGGGGGCGTGTTGTTCGATCGCCTGTGCGAGCACGCGGGGATCAAAGCTGGAGACGACCAGGGCGACGCGCGCGTCGTCCACGAGCGGGTCAAGGAGAGGTCGAAGGGCGCTGACCATCTTCGCGGGATCGCGAGGCATCTTCACCTCGACGTTCAAGACCCGCGACTCGCCCTCGGGAGTGAGGGAGAGGCAGCTGTCGATCACCTGGGAGAGTCTCGGGATCGTCTCCCCCGAGACGCGAAGGCGATCAAGCTCCTCGGAGCTGCGGCTCTCCACGCCTCCGCTGACCCCGATCAGGCGCTCCCCGTCCTCATCATGGAAGACGTAGACCACGCCGTCCTGACTCAGCCGAACGTCCAGCTCAAGACCGTGAGCGAAGTGGGGGTAGGACAGGGCCCGACTCAGGGAGACGAGGGTGTTCTCGGGATAGAGGTTGGGGACACCGCGGTGGGCCACCACCAGGGGGGCACCCGTCCTCATGAGTTCCCCTGAGCGAAGGAGAGGAGCTCGGTCTGCTCGAGGAGGAACACGACCTGCAAGAGGGCAGGGCGCTCCTCCGGTTCGCAAGCTTCGAGGGCCTCCCGGAGGGTCCCCGCGTTGGCGAGAATTCCGTAGCAGCGCAGCTCGCGAGACGAGAGCCGGAGGTTGTTGTGAGTGATGTGTCGGTTGTCCCGATGAACGATCGGGAGGTCCTGCTGCTCCGCGTAGGCCTCCTCAATGACCTCGACACAGAGCTGACTTCGTACGCCCTCGGCGATCAGCTCATAGGGATCGGTACCCATCCAGATCGTGTGCGTCGCCTCGGGCTCTCCCGTGTAGAAGACGTAGGTGCCCTCCTGCCAACAAAAGAGCTCGAGGAAGCGAGTGCGAAACTGCTCCTCCAGCAGACGCAGGAGGCGATGTGAAGGGATGACGCCGTCGCTGACCAGGAGCTCTCCCAGCGGGCGCGACTCCTCACGCGCCGCCTCAACCGAGCGCTCGAGGGTCTCGCGATCGATGAGGTTGCGCGCGACGAGGAGCTCACCGAAGAGCTCCTGATGGGCCGAGCTCTGCACCTGGACGGGGCATCCTGCTCGAAAGGCGACCTCCTTGCTGACCTCGGGGCTGTCGAGCGTGAGGCGCCCCGTGACCCGGCGCGTCGCCAATCGATACAGGAAATGGGTCACGCCCAGGGCCTCTAGGGTCCCCTGGTAGAGCACCTCGGGGGCCGCCTCTGTGTCCTGACGCTGCGAGGCCTTCGACCCATGAGGGTCTCCCTGGAGGCCCAGCACGGGCGTCACGGCCGTGGAGGGACCATCGACCTGCTCGTCGAGGACCTCAAGCCGCATGGGCCGCGTAGACTGACGTTGGGGTCGAGCGTCCGGTGAGCGTCTCGTCGGGCGCGTCGTGGGCCGGGTGATGGGCTTCTTCTTGCTCGGGGCGCTCGACTGGGCTTCCGAATCCTCATCGGTCGGCTGCGCCACGTCGAGCAGGTCATGAAGCATGGTCGCCAGATCCACCTGGGAGACCCGCACCTGAATCTCGAATAGATAATCCAGGAGCGCGGCCTGAAACTCCGAGGCGCTCCCAAACCGGTCTGTCGGATGCCGAGCGAGGGCTCGAGACAGGATCGCCTTGATCGGCTCGGGAATGTAGGGGTGTCGCGAGAGCTGCTGGTCGATATCCGCGTCGCGGATCTGGCTGAGCACCTCAAGATCCGTGTCACCCTTGAAGAGGCGCTTGAGGGTCAAGGACTCGAAGAGCACGACGCCTACGGCGAACAGATCGGATCGGTGATCGATCACCTGCCGCGCGACCAGCTCCGGGCTCTGATAGGCCAGCTTTCCCTTGACCAACGTTCGTCCGCCCTGGCTCTGCGCCTCCGACTGAGAGGGGTCCAGATCCGAGCGAGCCACGCCGAAGTCCATGAGCTTGGCCTCGCCGTTCATGGAGACCAGGATGTTGGAGGGAGACACGTCCCTGTGCACCAGGTTGAGGGTTCGACCCGACGCGTCGGTCGCCGCGTGAGCGTGGGCCAGCCCCTTGAGGACCTCGCTCATGACGAAGACGACGATCTCGGTCGGCGGTCTCGCGCCCACCTCGATGCTCCGCGTCAGGACCTCCAGCCAGTCGACACCGGCCACGTGCTCCATGGCGATGTAATACTGCCCATCGACCTCATCGAGCTCGTAGGTCTGGACGATGTTCGGGTGGTGCAACATGGACGAGATCTTGGCCTCGGCGATGAGCATCTTCACGAAGGACGGGTTGCTCGCATAGGCCGGCAGGATCTTCTTTACGACCACGATCTTCTCGAAGCCGTGGGCGCCGGTCATGCGCGCTCGGTACACCTCGGCCATACCACCGCTGCCGATGCGATCGAGCAGCTCATACTTACCAAAGGGGGTCCCGGGCTCGTCCTGTTCCAACACGAGCGGGTCAGCGCGCCTTCTCAAGGTTCTCGACCAGGGCGAGCGCCACCTTGCAGGCACGCTTGTCGTCCGTGCTCACGCGCTCAGCGCGATCCCGGAGCCTCTGGCACGCAGGGCTGTCAGGGCCCGCGTTCTCGCAGCCGACCTCGACGAGCTCGTCACAAGGACCTCCGCAGCCGACGAGCGGCAGGGCGACGGTCAGCAGCAGAGCAACGAAGAAGCGACGGATGGTGCAAGTCATGAGCAGGGTCTAACCCCCGACGCGCGTGTCGCGCAACACGCGCGCGCGGTCACTCCGCCAGGTCGACGACGAGGACCGTGATGTTGTCGTTCCCGCCTGCGTCCATGGCCTCTTCCGTCAGGGCCTCTGCGGCGGCCTCGGGACCCGGGTGCGCCCCGAGGATCTCCCCGATACGCCCGTTCTTCACCAGATCGCTGAGTCCATCAGAGCACAGGAGATAACGGTCACCCGGCCGCGCGCTTCGGTAGAAGCTGTCCACCTGCACCTGGGCCTGTAGGCCGAGGGCTCGCACGATCACGTTCTTGTAGGGAAAGGCGTCGAGATCTTCAGGTCGGAGCGCCTTGGCTCGAATGAGATCATTGGCCAGGGAGTGGTCCTCGGTCAGCTGCTCGATCTTGCCGTCCCTGTAGCGATAGGCGCGGCTGTCACCGACGAAGGCGACGTAGACCCGAGATGCAGAGAACGCCAGCGCCACCAGCGTGGTGCCCATGTCCCCGAGGGCGGGCTTACGAGCTGCGTGGCTGAAGATGGTCTCGTTGGCGTGGGTTACGGCGTACCGGAGGTGATACTCGGCCAGCGTCGGGACGCAATCGGCCCCGCGCTCCTCTCGCTCCCGTTTCCACTCCTTCTTGACCTGCTTGGCGCGCTCATTGTCGATGTAGACGTTGGAGAACGCGCGCACCGAGAGCTGGCTCGCGATCTCGCCCGAGGAGTGTCCCCCCATACCATCGGCCACGGCGTAGACCTGATACTCGGGCAAGACGACGGCGTCGTCCTCATTGTGCCCGCGTACACAACCCACATCCGATAGAACAAAGACGTCGTGTGTCATTTCGAACGCGTCCTGTCGTGGGTAGGTGCTTCCAAGATCGGGGCGCGTGAGCGCTCCGTGGTCGTGCGCTGCAGCTCCAGCGATCGGATCAAGACCGGCGGAGCCACACTGCTGACGGGTACCATGCCGCTCTCCGCCCCGCAATATCCGTTGAAGACGTCGAGGCTGGTTCCGACGGCCATAATCTGACCGAGACTGGCCAGGGGTGTGCCCACCACATCGACCCCTCGAACCAGGGTCTCCTCGCCGGTCTTGGCGTTGACGCGCACCACCAGGCGAGCCTCACCCTTGAAGGCTTGATAGCCATACGAAGAGGTGTTCGTGCTGCCGCCCCACATGTCGCGCACGATGATCCCGAACGGGCGCCCCTGACGCCGAACCTCCTTGAGGAGACGGCGCTTAAGCTCCGCGTCCGAGAGCTGCTCGCTGGCCTCGACGA
>CALCNF010000252.1 GCA_937897815.1 uncultured Pseudomonadota bacterium
ACGAGATCGAAGCGCAGCTCGTTGTCCTGGGCGATCCGCCAGTTCCAGCGCCAGCTGGCTTGAGGCCCGCCGCCCAGGGTCCCCGAGAGGGTCACGCCGTCTTCGGTCGCCTCGAGGGCGTCGAGGGTCTGGTTTTCGGTCCATTGAACGCGTCCGTCATCGACCGTGAAGAAGCCTCGTGACTCGTGCACGGTGGCCTTGCCCCTGCCAGCTTGCAGGAAGCCAGCGCCGACGAGGGACCGCCACAAGACCCGGCGGTCCGAAGCTCCGCGCGCGATCTCGAGCCTCTGGCCATCCCAGAGAAACATGAACGGGCCCAGCGCAACCTGTTGCGGTTCGGTCTGGGAGGTCAGTGTCGGGATCGCGAGGGCCATCGAGGACTCCGGCTCAACAAGGCGACGCAGAGTCTAGGTTCCATTGCGCAGCAAGAGAACCCAAAATCGAGAGGATGGAGCGGGCGCGGCTCCCTGCTGCGCCCCTAGGGGTCGACGCACTCGGGCCCAAAGTAGGACTTTCCGTCAGCGGAACCCTTGTAGACATGCTCACACACCTGGCCTGTGAGGTTGCAGTCGTACGACCACATCTTGGAGGAGCCAGCATCCTGTCCACAGAGCACGGTGATCGTTGGACCCGCCGAGCCCGAGGCGCACCATCCGAAGTACTCGGCGTTGCTTGAAGGGTCGTAGTACGTCGGGATATCGCAGCCCGTGCTCTTGGCGACGCAGAAGGTTGTGTTGCCCTCACCGTAGGAGCACTCGAAGTCTGCGTAGCACTCTCCGCAACCTCCCGGGCAGTCCTGAGGACACGACTTCCAGGTCTCATCCTGGTTGGGCCACCCGCTCATGCAGATCCCATCACCGCAGGGGCTGATGCAGTCCTTCCAGCAGGTCCCCGGGCTCTCCTCGGCGGCACAGATGCCGTTGCCGCAGTACTCGGTCATGAACGGACAATCATCAATGCAGTTCGCGGGGCTCTCATTTCCGGTGCAGATCCCGTCTCCACAGAAGTCGAAGAAGGGGCAGTCCTCGCTGCAGTTCAAGAAGGTCTCATCTCCGTTGCACGTGCCGTCTCCACAGGTCGGTGGCTTGATGCAGTCGAGCGCGCATGTCTCGAAGTCCTCTCCGGGCTCGCAGACCGAGTTTCCACAGAACGAAGGTAGCTTGCAGTCCTCGGGGCAGCTCAGGGGATCTTCAAAGCCCTCACACACGCTGTCCCCGCAGGTGATGATGGTCCCGCAGTCCGCCGGGCAGGTCTGAGAGGTCTCCGCGCCCGAGCAGTCGCCATCCCCGCACGCGTCCACAGTCTCCTCACACAGCTCGTCGTTCCCGCAGGTATCGCAGTAGTCCAGGCAGCAGTCGCCCTGGAGAAGACAATAGTCGTCACACTGACACTCGTTATCGAACTCGAAGGATCCGCAGGTGTCGTACTTCGCACAGGTGTTCGCGCACAGACTCTCAAAGATCTCCTGGTCCGAGCAGGCTTCGCACAGGTCATCGCAGCAGTCCTCCTGCTCCTTGCATGCAGGGTCGCACTGACATGGGGCCTCCCCGTCATAAAGACCACACCTGTTGACACAGGAATCGGGAACCACCAGACCACAGTGCGTCTTGAGCCCGGGGGCTTCGGGGCAGGCGTCGCAGACATCGTCGCAACAGTCTTCCAGGTCATCGCAGTAGCTGTCGCATTGGCAGGCCGCGTCCTCATCATAGACGCCACATTTGTCCGCGCACGAGAGAGGGTCGGTGAGGTCACAGTCGTCAGGACAGCTCTCCGCGGTCTCGCCTTCCTCACAAGCGCCATCTCCGCAGACGGGCTCCGGCGCTGCGTCGGGCTCGGGAGCGACGTCCGGCTCCGGCTCAACATCTTGCTGGGTCGCGTCGGGCTCCGGGGCGATGTCGGGCTCCGGCGCCGTGTCCGGAGCGAGGACCATGTCCTGAACGGGCGTCGCGTCTGGATCGGGGCCGGCGTCCGCGACCACGTCTGGTGGGGTAGCGATGTCCGGGATGACGATGTCAGGCGTCGACCCCACGTCGACGCTCTGGGTGACGTCAGAGAACGGTCCCGGGGTCACGGGAGGCACCTCGCCCTCGGTCGCCGCGGTTTGGCAGCCGGTCGTCAGAGACAGAGCGGCGAAAACCGCCCAGACCATGCTGGCATGAAACTGATTGGACGAGCCCATGGGTTCCTCGAGTATCCCGCAGTTGCCGGAACGTGGGTTGACGGAGTGCTCAGAGCATAGCGAGTCGGTGCACCTGCCTGCAACCGCCCGCGCGACGGTTCACAGTTTATCGTTGAGGTCGCAGGAAGTGCTAGAGTTTGCTCCCATGGAGGACCGGAGAGCGAACGATATGGAGCGTTATGGCCAGCATTTGTTGGCCCGTATAGTCCTCGTCGTCGTGTGTTCGAGCGGATCGCTCGGCTGCACGGAGGTCACCGCCCAGCCTCAAGAGGTCGTGGGTGAGCCGAGCTCTGACGGTGTCCTGGACGCAGATATCGAGCCCGAAAGCAGCGGTGACCTGTCGTCCGACCTTCCCTCCACGCCGTTGGACGGTGTCGGCCCGGAGCTCCCGCCGAACAGCGACCTGGGTCCAGAGGATGGGAGTCTCGACGCTCCCCTCGACGTCAACGTCGAGCTGCCGCGGCAGGACGACGCTGTCGGCGACTCGGCCTCGGACGCGGAGATCGTTGAGGACGTTGAGCCGGAGCCGGACGTTGAGCCGGAGCCGGACATTGAGCCTCAGCCGGACGTCGCTCCGGAGCCGGACGTCGCTCCGGAGCCAGACGTCGCTCCGGAACCCGATGTCGCTCCGGAACCAGACGTCGCTCCGGAACCCGATGTCGCTCCGGAACCAGACG
>CALCNF010000253.1 GCA_937897815.1 uncultured Pseudomonadota bacterium
CCAGGGGTCGTGTCCCCGACCGGGGTCGTGTCCTCGACCGGGGTCGTGTCCTCGACCGGAGTCGTGTCCTCGACCGGAGTCGTGTCCTCGACCGGGGTCGTGTCCTCGACAGGGGCCGTGTCCTCGACCGGAGTCGTGTCCTCGGTGCCCGTGGTGTCGCCAGTGGTGGCGTCCGTGGTCACGTCGCCGGCGGGTGTTTCGTTGATGGTGCTGTCATCGCCGCAGGCGGTAATCGTCACCGCGAGGGCCAAAATCCAGAAGAGGCGCTTCATGCCTTCTCTCCTCCGTTCGTGGGGATCGTTTCTTATAGAGACGGGGAGGGGTAGTCGAGGAACGCCGCTCATGTCAAAGGAATTCACCCTTTTACGGCGGACCTTTACGGCGCGGTCTTTGAGGGAGCTTCGCCCTGAACGATGCGATATCGGGCGCCCGCGGCGAGGCTGTGCTCCTCGGTGGCGAGCTCTGCGTTGGGCCACCGAATGGAGACCTGAGCCTCGCAAGCATCGCCAAGGCCTACGTGAAGAATCAGCCCGCTCTGATAACCGCCTTTACCCCAGCCACCGCTCACCTCTCGCATCTGCACGCGCTCCGGGGTCGTCACGGTCACCTGAGCGCCTATGGCCGAGCGGTTGGTCCCCGCGCCGCCGACCAGCTCCAGCTGAATCCAGTGTCCGTCCTGGCCAATCACGTTCTCAAAGAGCCGAACCTGGCGGGTGGGGTAGCAGTCATTGGGCCCGTTGGGCTCGCAGCGCATGTGGGAGTGCCCGACCAGGAGATCCAGGTCGCCGTCACGGTCGAAGTCAGCGGCGACGGCCCCGTAGGAGCGGTTGTGCTCAAAGGAGTCGTCGACGGAGACCTCCTCGAACCAAAGCGGGCTCTTCTGGTGGTAGAGGAGTCCTCGGTTGCCCACGTAGTCCGAGGCGCTCAGATAGATGTCGAGGAGCCCGTCGTTGTCCACGTCGAGCACCGCGCTCGTCATGTCTCCGTGATCCCAATAGACGTAGGGTGGATGCTCGCGATGGACGCCAGTGGCCTCTGGACCAGGCCGCTCAAAGCGAACGTCCGCCTCACCGGTGTTCACGAGGATCTCGCTCGGATCGGAGGAGCTCCCGACATCGCCGTGGACGATCTCATTGGTGAAGAGATCCAGGTCACCGTCGCTATCCAGGTCGGCACAGAGGGTCGTCCCCGAGTTCCCCGCGAGGCGCCAGGGTTCCCGGTCGCCCCCGTGATTCCAGCGCATGTTCTCCCCAAAGCTCGCCTTGAGACCCGCGCAGATCTGCGGGTCGATGGGCTCGGTCACCAGGTGGCAGTCCTCCGCGTCCGGGTTGTCGGTGCAGTAGCACTGAGCGCTCCAGTTGTCCGTCCAGTCCTCCCGGTGATCATAGGCGTAGCCGGAGGCCACCCCCCGGTTGAGGAAGGTCACCTCGCCCGCGGCATCCCGAACGCCCTGCCAGAGGACATTGGGCGCTCGCCCATAGGAGGCCGCGAGGAGCTCAGGCGTTCCATCGTGGTTCAGATCGCAGGCCGCCGCCGACCAGGCCCAGCTGTGACCCTGACCCGCGTTGAGCTTGGTCAGGTCGCCCCAGGGGAAGGTCACGACGCCCGTCTTCGATGAGAAGTCGAGGAACATCCCCTCGCCATCACCGTGATAGAGCCGGTCGGCCAGGGGCTGGGGATTACCGTTCACGTTGACGTCGTGGTGGGCCACCCACAGATCGAGGTAGCCGTCTCGGTCATAGTCAGTCCATGCGGCCCCATCGGGGGAGTTCACGAGCCCCTCTCGGCGGAGCATGCTCTCGGCCGGGCCCAGGGCGAAGGTGCCGTCGCCCTGTCCCAAAAAGAGGTCAGGTGTCTCGATGCCCATCTCGGCGGGCGTCCCGAAGGCAGCGAACAGATCCAGATGGCCGTCGTTGTTCACGTCTCCAAAGACCGCCACGTGAACCGGCCGCCACGGTGCCTCCGCGTTGGGCACACGCCGGGTCAGGATCCCCGACGACTCGGTCTGATCCTCGAAGGTACCCCCGCCGGTGTTTCGCAGCAGCCAGACGCCCGGCGCGTAGTCCTTGAAATCGAGCTCTCCCTGACCGTGTCGAACGAAGATGTCCTGCCAGCCGTCTCCGTCGTAGTCGACGACGCTGAACGTGTGACCGGTCACGCCATCAAGCCCCCAGTCGTCCGTGACCTCCACGAAGATCGGCGTCCCGGGCTCCCAGGGTGCCGCGGGGGCGCAGCCTGGCGTCGTCTCAGCGTCGGAGATCGTCTCATCGGTGGTCTCCGAGCCGTCTATGGCGACCTGCGCGTCGGAGGTCGCGACGTCAGCGCTCGGGCTGTCGGGAGCAGGATCGGCGCTCGACTCCTCTCCGCAGGCGAGAAGCGAGGAACAGACAAGAAGGGCGGAGAGGATTCGTACGAAGGGGGGCATGCCCGCAGTATACCAGGACCGAAAGCGGTTCAGGTCGATCCGCTCGAGAACCTCAGAGCGCCTACGAGATCACCCACCACGTTTCGCACCTCGGGGCAGGGCCATGGCTCGGGGCGCGCCCACGCGCCAGGGGCCACGGCCTCCAGGAGCGCCTCTGCGGCCGGGGCGCGCGCCTGATCGTTTCCAGCGTGGGTCTTAATGGCGATACCCAGACCCCGATCGGGGAGCGCGATCCCAAGAAGGCCCGCGGCTCCGACCTTGGTGATCAGGGGTTCCTGGGCGCCTCGAGACAAGTGCAGGTCCTGCCGGCCCGTGCCCGAGACGAGGAACGGGTGCCGCGCCATGGCGCGGCCCACGGCGCCCAGGCGTGTGTCCTCGGGATCGGCGGAGGCGCGCGCCAGCCTCGACCACGCGCGTGCGACCGCCTCTACAGAGTGACACCAGGTCGGCAGGCCGCAGCCGTCAATGGCCCAGGTCGGCGCCTCTTCGGTCGCCTCCTCCATGGCCTCGGCGACGCGTCGCTGAAGCGGGTGGTCTGCGGGGCGATAATCCGAGTCCCAGCCGTGGGCCTCGGCGACGGCGAGCATGAAGGCGTGCTTGCCCGAGCAGTTGTTGTGGATGTCTGTGACCTCGCCTCCGGAGCGGAGGAGCGCCTCGTAGGCCGCGGGGCTCGCTGGAGGGTGACCCCCGCAGCGAAGACCCCCGACGTCGAGACCGTAGCGCTCGAGGATGGCCTCGACGTGTCTGAGGTGCTCGGGCTCGGCGCTGTGGGAGGCGGCCCCGACGGCGAGCTCTTCATCGGTGTGAGCCGGGTCACCCAGGAGCTCCAGGCAGACCGCGAGCTGGAAGGGCTTGGCGGCCGATCGCCACGTCGTCGAGGTGTCCGGCCCCCATCGAAGGACGGTCTCGCCGTCTCGGACGGCGACCGCGGAGAAGGTGTGAACGGCCTCAAGCTGGTCGCCGCGCCATTGTTCGATCCGGGCCATCGGTCGCTCCTCGGTCTTCGCGGCGCTCATCGCCGCTCGAGCGGCGAGAGCCTACACGCCCGGGCCCGGGGGCGCGAGGGCTCTCGCGCAAGGGTGCGCGAGTTTTTTGCGCTGGCCACGGGCCGCGGGCATCGTGGCCGGACGGGAGATCACGGATGAGGGACAACTATCTCGGTTTGGCGTTTTGGGTCGCGGTCGTCCTCGGCGGCTGCGTGAACGCCGGAGATGTGCCCGATCTCGACGCCGTTGGGAGCGCAGAAACCGCTGGGAGCGATGTAGCGGCCGACGGTGCTTCTACCGCGGATGTCCTCCCGGACGGAGGGACTCCGGACGTGTCGGACGCCAGCGTGGCGACCGACGCTGAGACGAGCCTTGAGGACGTCGATGACGTCGCGACCCAGCCCGATGTGTCGGACGACGCGTCGGGGGACGCCACCTCCCCCTCCGACGTTTCCTCGGACAGCGAGACCGATGGCCCGGCGCCCGATGCCGCCGAAGACATCGCTCCGGAGTGCTCTGAGGACGCTGAATGTCAGGGCGAGAAGGCGCAGTGTGAGGTCTGGGCCTGTGAGGCCGGCTCCTGCGTGAAGTCCTTCGTCGCGGCAGGCGATGACGTGCTGTGTGACGATGGTGTGTCCTGCACAAAAGAAGACGTGTGTGTTGAGGGTGGGGTTTGCGTTGGGAAGCCCGACGACAGCCTCTGCGACGACGGGAATGTATGCACGACCGACACCTGCGAGCCCTCCGCCGAGGAGAGCTGCAAGAATCTCGCGCTGGAGGACGGCGAGCCGTGTGTCGATGACGAGCCGTGTACGGTCTCCGAACAGTGCCTCGCGGGGGTCTGCTCCGGAATGGAGAAGGTCTGCGACGACGGAAAGG
Source organism: uncultured Pseudomonadota bacterium (assembly GCA_937897815.1). Lineage (GTDB taxonomy): Bacteria > Myxococcota_A > UBA9042 > PHBI01 > CALCNF01 > CALCNF01. Next base: position 4,291 of record CALCNF010000253.1, read on the forward strand.
AGTGCACCCTCGACAGCTGCGATCCGGACAACGGTGACTGCCTCCACCAGCCCAAGTCTGTGGGCACGCTCTGCAACGGCGGAAACAAGTGCACGAGCGGAGACACCTGCGATGGCAACGGCTCGTGCCTGCTCGGCCCAGTGACGATCCCGCCCAGCTGCAAGGATGACAACCCGTGCACGACGGATCTGTGCGACCCGACGGTGGTCGAGGCCAATGGCAACGGCGGGTGCAAGAAGACGGTCCTGGCGGACAATGAGCTCTGTGATGACGGAGACGTCTGCACGAACGTGGATGTCTGCTTGAGCGGCCAGTGCGTCGGCACGCCGCTGCCCAACCCGGGCGCTGACCAGACGGAGCCTCCATTCTGCGATGATGACAACGTCTGTACGGCCTCCTCATGCGTGGCCTTCGAGGGGTGCAAGCATGAGAATCTCGTCGCGGGAACCTTCTGCTCGGATGGGGACGCGTGCACCGACGGAGACAGCTGCAAGAGCGGGGTGTGCGTCCCCGGAGATCCCCTGGTTTGTCCGGCTGCGACCGAGTGCCTCGATTCTTACTGTGATGCGGGGACGGGCTGCGTCTCGGCCGAGGAGGCGCTCGGCAAGGAGTGCAACATTGGAGGGGTCGACGGCGTCTGCTCCCTCGCCCAGTGTGACGGCTCAGGCGACTGCGGTGTTTACCTTCATGGACAGACTCTCCTGGGATCGTCCGGGGAGCTCCACGACGTCCAGGCGCTCTCGGATGGAGGGTGGATCCTGGTGGGCGCTGTGGACTCTGATGTACCCGCTTTCGGCGCCTCCTGTGCTCTCATCGTGCGTCTCGGCTATGACACGGAGGTCCTCTGGCAGATCACGCCAACCTGTGACGGTGTTCCCGTCCCCACGGCCTCCTCTGCGCACGCAGTGGACGTCTTCCCTGACGGCTCCTTCGCCGTGGTCGGCGCGGAGCACACGGGAGCCGATCTATCGGTCGAGAAGGCCCGTCTGTGGGTCCTCTCAGCCGACGGTACCGATGTCGTAGAGCACGGCATCGGAACAGACGACGCGCCTGGTCCTGGCTGGGACGTTCGGGTGCTCGACGATCAGACCCTCGTGACGCTCCTCGATGAGCCCGTAGGAGATGGGGCGGCGTCCCGGGCTGTGGTGCGGCGCTACGCTCCCATCTCGACCTGGATGAGCGACGCGTTGACCTCCGATTGGAGCTTTGAGCAGACGGATAACCAAAACGTAGCCCAGAGCATCGAGGCGCGGCGTCTCTTCGACGTGGACGGGGAGGCGGGCCACCTGGGCCTGATCGGCACCTTTGTCCTCTCCGGGCAGAACATCAAGCAGCTGATCGCCAACTTCTCTTTGAGCGAGCTCCCCGACTCGATCCCCGCCCAGGTGACCTACTCAGAGGCGGGCAATGGCGGCCAGATCCCGCTGCAGGCCAGCCACGGTCTCTACTGGCCGGCGGCCCCCGGAGGCGGCGCGTTCGTGGCGGTGGGTAGCGCGGAGTACAGCGGGGTCACCTGGAGCCAGACCAACATTCTCAACGACAACAGCAAGCTGATTGGGGCCTATCAGATCCAAGACGAGCACAACCGTGCGGTCGTCCGCTTCGGCGACACGCACCTGCTCGTCCTGGCAGAGCACGAGGAGCAGGGCGCTCGCGCCCATCTTCTCTCTCTCGCCGACGTGACCGCCGACCTGGTGGAGACGGACGGCGGGCTGGATCTCCTCGCCACCCTGGAGCTCGACGGCCAGTCGGGCGCCCAGGCCCTCGCCTGTCAGGGCGATGAGCTCTGCCTGGCGGCGGGGTCGACCGGCGGTTCGCCATCCTGGAGCTTGTTTCGCGTGACGACGAACGACGACCTGGAGTCCTGCCAGCCTTAGGGCAGACAGGGGTAGCGGTGCAGGGGCTGGCTGCCCAGGGCGTTGGGATCTTCAGAGGCCGTATACAGGTCGAGTCCCGCGGCGCCGTAAGCGATGGCCTCTCCCTGGGGCTCCTCGAGGGGTCCAAGCGCGACGAACGTAGGCGTGATCTCGCCCAGGTGCTCGAGCCCTTGTCCGTCCATGAACCGGTACTCCCACGAGCCCGTGTAGCAGCGGACGGCCAGCCGCTCGCCGGACGGGTGGAGGTCGGCCGCCGTGACCATCTTTCCGTAAGGGATCGGCTCCCCTGGGCTGTCGAAGGTCGTGAGCTCGATGAGCGTCATCACGCCCTCGGTCGTCAGGGGCTCGGGGCTCGAGAAGACGCGGGCGGTGTCGCCATCGGACTTCTCGAGGACAAAGAAGCGGTCGCCCGCGGGGGTCACGAGGAGGGCCTCGGCGTCCATGGTGTCGTCCGGATAGGAGAAGGTGTAGATCGCCTCAGGTGACGCGGAGACCTCGCTCTCTCCGTTGAGCTTTGGCTCCCGGATGACGATCACCGAGAGCTCCTCTCGGTTCTTCAGGTTGTTGCCCATGTCGGCCACCCAGAGGCAGTCAGAGTCTCCGCCGGGACACGACGCTCGGGCCATATCTTCCCAGTCGTACGCCTGGGCTCCGGTCACGTTCAATCGGGTCTGAAGCCCGTCCGCAGAGAAGGCCCAGAGCTCCGGCAGCGCGCCCGAGTCGTTGTGGGCCCAGAAGACCCCGCTGTTCAGGCGCGAGCTGACCAGCCCTGATATCTCCAGCAGCTTGGTACCTGGCAGCTTCAGCGCCTCCAGGGGCTCCCCGTACGCTCCATCGCATGCGGAGACGGCCTCCCACCCGTCGGTCGAGTCGTGGATGTCTGCGGGGGGCTCCAGCGCGTCGGTATCGTCACCTGTCGACGTCTCTTCTGTGCGGCTCTCGGAGACCTCGAGGAGCTCGGCCGCGTCCGCGTCACCTGGCGGCGGCGCGCTCGTGCTCGTGCACCCGAGCGCGAGCAGGCTCAAGGCGGCGAGCCCATTGAGCGTCTTGTGAGTGAGTCGAAACATGACCTTGAGGTTCGCATCGCCGGCGCGATGGGATCAAGGCCGCCGGACGCCCTTTCAGTGGTGAGCGGTCGTGGTAGGCTCTTCCAATGACCCAACGTCTCACCCCGGCCCGGCGACGTCTGCGCGAGATGCTCGCGGCGGGCTCCGCGTACCTGGATCTGGGCCTCGCCGCTCTCCTCGTTGGAGCTGAGGAGGAGCCTGAAGTGGACGTAGAGGGGTCGCTCGCGGCGCTCGACGACCTCGCCGAGTCCCTCGAACCCTACCTGTCTGAGGGGAGCGAGCTTCAGCGGGTGGCGTCCCTGGTCGAGCACCTCTTCGTTCGGCAGGGTTTCAAGGGGAACGGTGATGACTACGGTGACCCCAAAAACAGCTATCTCCATCAGGTCCTTGAGCGGAAAATCGGCATCCCGATCACCCTGTCCATCCTCCTCATCGAGGTGGGTCGTCGTGTGGGGATCGAGCTCCATGGTGTCGGGTTCCCGACCCACTTTCTGGTAGGTCTGAACCACCAGCCAGGGCTCTTCGTTGACGCCTTCAATGAAGGGAGAATCCTCACGGTCGACGAGTGCAAGGCCTTGCTGCACGTGAACACAGGCGGCGTCCTGGCCTATGAGCCGGGATATCTGGCTCCGACCTCCACCGCCGAGATCCTCGCGCGGGTCTCACGCAACCTCCGCAACCTCCACCTGAAGGAGGACCGTATCGAGCAGGCCCTGCGCGCCGCCGATCGTATCGTCCTTCTCACTCCTCACGACTGGATCGAGGTGAGGGAGCGCGGCCTGGTTCACTTTCGCCTCGGCGCGTATGGCGCGGCCATCGCGGACTTCAACACCTACATCACCGAGGTGCCCGAGGCGCCGGACCGTGGTTGGGTAGAGGATCTGATCGAAGCGGGGCGCGAGCACCTGTCTTAATGAGCGCTCTCAGGGATTCCCGAGGCCTCGCGCACGCGTGCGCTCGCTCGTCTGGTGCTCGCGCGCGGCTCGCGCGCAGCGCGCGGGAGGTTGACGCGGGCGGCGTCGATCGGAGACACTTGGTGCTCATTTTCTCTCTTCAAACGGCGATACGGGAGCGGACCCGTGACGGCACGAAAGCGAAAGGCTCGTTACAGTTTCGACTTTGAGCATCTGAAATGGATCGACGTCTCCACCGGTGAGGAGCGCGTCATTGAGGAGCGCACGGTCCATGATCAGGAGTTTCTTGGTCGATGGATGGCGCTCGTCCGAAAGGGCGGATGCATCGAAGAGATGGTGAAGACCTATCCCTGGATGACGCTCGTAGCGATCAAGCGACGGGTGAATAAGCTCAGGGACGAGGCTCGCAACAACGGGCTGGATATCCCACCGCTCAAGAGTCGGCCCAAGGGTCGGGGGCGCAGAGCGCTCGACTGGGACAAGATGAAGTCGCGTCACGGGTTGCCGAAATACGAAGGCTGAGAACGACACACGAGGAGCGCATCCATGATGAACCGTACTTGGTCCGCATGTCTCTTGGCTCTCCTGTGTCTAGGTCTCAGCACGCCGGCTCACGGGTACGCCGTGAGCCTCTCTCAGGGGGACACGGGACAGCTCCTCAAGTGGGATCTGCAGACCGTGAGCTACGCCCTGCACCCTCAGTGTTCTGAGGACATCAGCCCGTCGAGCGCGTGTCTCGATGAGCTGCGGGCCAGCTTCGCGATGTGGAACACCGGTTGCTCGGGTCTGGAGTTCGTGGAGGGCTCGCCCTCGGCCAACCGCTCGCTCACCTCGATGCCCAACGGCGCGGCGAACGGGATCAATGAGCTCGCCTTCATCGAGGACTCCAGCTGGACCTACGGGACCTATGTGCTCGGCGTGGCCGGCCCCTACTTCAGCCCGGTCACCGGTGTCATCACGGAGGCCGACATCGCGTTCAATGGCCTGCAGCACAAGTGGAATATCGGTCAGGGAGGCTTCAATACCCAGGACGTGATGAACGTCGCGGTGCACGAGATTGGCCACATGGTAGGGCTCCAGCACGCGCTCAGCGGCTATGACCCGTCGAACCCGCCGACCATGGCGACGACCGCGGACCCGGGGCTGAAGAGCCAGACTCCCGAGGCAGATGACTACGACGGTCTGTGCTTCCTGTACCCGGCCGAGAGCCACAGCTGCTCCA
>CALCNF010000254.1 GCA_937897815.1 uncultured Pseudomonadota bacterium
CACAAGGTCATGAGGAAGGCCATGAAGGTCAAGCAGACGGTCGACCCTGCGGCGGTGGACAAGCTCAACGCGGCCATCACGCGGCTCGGAGAGCTGTACAAGTAGGCCTTAAGCGGGCGCCTCACTACTGGAGGTCGGACAACCCACCGGCGTTGTAGACCTGCGTCCAGCCCTCGGACTCGAGGAGCTTCTTCACGCGCCCGGCGCGACCGCCGGCGCGGCAGAAGAGCACCACAGGCTCGTCCTTGGCGCCGAAGGCGTCGAGCCGAGTTGCCGCCTGGTCGTGGGGGACATGGACGGCTCCCTCAAGCGAGCCCTGGGCGAACTCCTCGTCGCTTCGAACATCCACGAGGGTGGCGCCCTCGGAGATGAGCTGCTTGTAGTCGACCGCCGAGGCGTCCGTCGTGCGGCAGCCTCCAACGATCAGCGCCGTCGCGACCGCGGCCGCGAACCAGATCCAGTTGTCCATGCTCCAACCTCTCTCGTGCAGAACGGCTCCAAGATTCGTCAGTCCGGCGTGGATGTCCATCAGAATCAGAGGTGGTAAGGTGAGCGGCGATGGCCGAGTCCCCCCGCCCCCTGCCCTTCGAGATCCGCTACGACGACGGCGCCCGCTCCATACGGCTCCGACAGGCGCGCGTGAGTGACGTCGAGGCCCTGATGGAGGCCTTTGACGAGAGCGTACAGGAGCTGAGAGCCTTCCTGCCCTGGAGCCTGAACCCCCAATCGGTCGAGCAGCAACGAATCCGGATCACGGAGTTCGAGGAGGGTCGAGGGCCCAGAGGTGTGAACCCCTATCACCTCTTCGATGGGGCCGGAGAGCGGTTCCTCGGCTGCGTCGGCTGGAACACGTCGAGGTCTTTGAACCCGCGAGCGGCCGAGATCGGATACTGGATGCGAACGAGCGCCTCAGGGAGAGGCCTCATGACGCTCGCCACTCAGTGCATGGTCGTCCTGGGCTTTGAGTGGCTCAAGTCGGAGCGCATTCAGTGCGGCTACAACGAGGGGAACACGGCGAGCGCGCGAATCTGCGAGAAGGTCGGCTTCCACGAGAAGCGAAGCATCCGACTCTTTCAGGAGCGGCCCACCGAAGAGACTCGCCGCATGGGATACGTCGCGGGCCCGAACAACATCATCTGCGCCCTCTTCCATGACGACCCTCCGAAGCTCGACTGGTATGAGGGCGTTCGCGGGTCCTTGACGCTCCTGGACTCCGACGGCGACGTCCTGTGGTCCCCCGACGGCGAGGCGAGTGCATGAGCGAGAGCGAACCGACCGAGCGCCGCTCCGGCCTGAAGCGAAGCCTCGGGCTCATCGCGGTGATCTCTCTGGGGCTCAACGGCGTCATCGGCCAGGGTATCTTCCTCGTCCCCGGCAAGGCGGCCGACCTCATGGGGCCCTCGGCGCTCGTCGCCCTCGGTATGGGCGCGCTGCTCTGCTTCTGCATCGCCCTGTGCTTCGCCGAGGTGGGCAGCCGGTTTCGTGGGACGGGCGGGGCCTACCTCTACGCCCGCGAGGCCTTCGGCGAGTTCATCGGCTTCGAGGTCGGCTGGATGACCTGCTGGGTGGCGATCATCTCGTGGGCGACCCTCTCCAATGGGTTCACGGTCGTCCTCGCCAAGTTCATCCCGGAGGTCGGAGACGGGTGGACCCAGAAGGCGGTCGCGGTCACCGTCGTGACCCTCCTGAGCGGCGTGAACGCCCTGGGCGCCAAGTCCGGCGCGAACGTCGTGAAGTTCTTCACGGTCGCAAAGCTCATCCCCATCTTCACCTTCATTCTGGTCGGCGCCTTCTTCCTCGACGGTGGGAACTTCGAGCCGTTCGCGCCCAAGGGGATGGCTCCCCTGGCAGAGACCACCCTCATCCTGCTCTACGCCTACGCGGGATTTGAGACGATGGTGGTGCCCGCGGGTGAGATGGAGAACCCCCAGCGCGCTGTGCCCCTCTCCCTGTTCATCGTCCTGGCCATCTGCACCGTTGTCTACATGTCCGTGTACGCGGTGGCCACGGGCACCCACACGAGCCTGGCGGGTGCCGAGAACCCCGTGGCCGAAGCCTCGGTGAACTTCCTCGCCCCGGGCGGCGCGACCCTGATAGGCCTGGGCATCGTCCTCTCGGTCTTCGGGACCAACTCGGGGAGCGCGCTAGTAAACCCGAGGCGCTTCTTCGCCCTCGCCGAGCGCGGCGACCTCCCCGCCTTTCTGGCCAGAACCCACCCGGAGACAGGCGCCCCGCTCGCGGCCATCGGCGTGACCTGGGTCGCTACGATCATCCTGACGCTCTCAGGCTCATTTCAGCAGCTGCTGGTCATCGGCGTACTCGCGCGCTTCGCCCAGTACATCCCCACGACCGTCGCGGTCCTCGTCTTGAGGCGACGACCCGACTACGACCCCGACGCGGGCTATCGGATCCCCCTGGGTCCGGTGATCCCCATCGTCACCCTGGGCCTGTGCGGATGGCTCCTGTTCAACACGGATCCGAAGAAGCTCGGCCTGGGCGCCCTTGCCCTGGCCCTCGGCGTCCCCTTCTACTTCCTGGCGCGACGCCGTCGGGCTCAGTCCCCCTCGGAGGCTTGAGCGCGGCGACGACGCCACCACGAGGCGACGCTCACGCCGAGCCCGACGAAGGCGAGCACCCGAAGCGCCACGTGGAGCGACTCAGCGCCCCACTCCATCGCCTGAAGCAGGTTCAAGGTGACCAGGAGCGCGAAGGTGCAGATGGCCGGCAGATAGCGCCAGGTTCTGCGGGTGAGCGCCAGCGCCACAAAGGCCAGGAGATGGATGGCGAAGAGCGCGACCAGGCCCCATGAACCCCCGACCGACTCGATCACCCTCG
>CALCNF010000255.1 GCA_937897815.1 uncultured Pseudomonadota bacterium
CCAGGAGGATCAGGTCCGCCTCCTTTCCCAGATCCGTGTGGACGATCTGGCTGTCTCCATCGGTGGTCCAGAGGTCGAGCCCGACCGGGTGACCGCTCACCACCTCGAGCGCGAGAGGAGAGACAAAGCGCGCGCCGGCGCGCGTGAGGACCACGCGTACGTCAGCCCCCTCATCTCGGAGGCGTCGCACGAGCTCGGGAGCCTTGTAGGCGGCGATGCCGCCCGAGACACCGAGGATCAGAGTCTTGTCTCGTAGTCCGTTCACCCTGGAGTTCATAGCGCCGATCGACGATGAGCGGCAAGCCTGCAGGTGCCCGCGGCCGCTCAAGGGCGTCGGGTCTAGATGCCCGAGGCGAAGGTTCCGATGGTGATGGCCAGGTCTGGACGGGCGGCGGCGATCCTCGGGTTTCCGGTCACCAGCATCGTCGAGAGGTCCTCGGCCGCGACGACGTATTGGGCCTCATAGGCGGTGAGCCCGTCCCGGAGCGCGGCCTCTAGCACCGCCTCCCCGGACGGCTCGTGTTCGTTGGAACCGAAGAGGTTTCGCGCGTTCTGCCAGGCCTTGAAGGCCGTGCCTTCGCTCAGGGTTCCTGCTGACACGCCCGAGGTGAGCACGTTGAGCATCTCGCTGCGCCACAGGGGGGGCATCCTCCAGATGTCGTCCCGCTTGTAACACCGCCTGGCGTCGGCTGTCCGATCGCCATCGACCAACAAAAAGCTCACGAGGTGGGTGTCCACGACGATCATCGGTGACGCGCCCTAGGGTCGACCCGAGGTGATCGCATCGTCGACGAGGGCCTCGGTCAGAGGCCTGCGTCCATACACTCGCAGACGGTCAATCGCGTCCAGGGATGGAGGGCAGGCGCGGTCATCGAGGGCCTCCTCGAGGAGGACCAGGAGCTCACCGTTCATGCTACGGCGGTGACGAGCCGCGCGCTGCTTGAGGCGCTGGTGCAGGTCGTCAGGCACGTTCTTGATCAAGAGACCAGGCATGGGGTGCGGCTCCGCGTAGGTTGCGATACCCGACCAGTGTAGGCCCAGTTGGGCACTTGATCAGGTTTTGCCACCCTCCTGGCGCCGCCAGACGGCTTCAGCGTGCCCCACCGGGACTCGGCTCGGTGATCTGAGCCCACAAAAAAACCCGGCCGGAGCGAGCTCCGACCGGGTCTTTGTAACGCTCACCTCAGGGATGCTTACAGCAGGCCCTTGAGGTTCGAAGAGGCCTTGAAGCCAACGTTCTTCGACGCGGCGATCTGGATGGTCTCGCCGGTCTGGGGGTTGCGGCCCTGGCGGGCAGCGCGGTTCTTCACCGTGAAGGTGCCGAAGCCGGGGTACGAGAACTTGCCGTCGTTGGAGATGGCGTCCGCGAGGTTGTTGAACGTGGCCTCCACGAGAAGGGCAGCGTCCTTCTTGTTGGTGCCGGTTGCGCTCATCACGTTGTTGATGAAGTCAGACTTCGTCATTGTATTTCTCCTTAAGTGTGGGTTGTAGCTCAGCTTAGAGCTGGTTCTTCAGGTTCGGGGCAGCCTTGAAGCCGACGTTCTTCGACGCGGCGATCTGGATGGTCTCGCCGGTCTGGGGGTTGCGGCCCTGACGGGCAGCTCGGCTCTTCACCGTGAAGGTGCCGAAGCCGGGGTACGAGAACTTGCCATCGCTCTTGATGGTGTCCGTAAGGGTGTTGAAGATCGCCTGGACAGCCAGGGCCGTGTCCTTCTTGGTGCCACCGGTGGTGGTGTTGATCTGCTCGATGAGCTCAGACTTCGTCATGGTCATTCCTCCCAAAAGTTTAAAGTGACTACCGCACGGTGCTCCGCTGCATGACCTCAGCGAGACAGGGGGGGGTGCGGCACCTCCCTTGTCGTGGAGCGAACTGGTGTTTCCCTGACTCATCTATGGGCCAGGGAGGCGCATCTTTTCCATGGGGATCGGGTGTGTCAACCCTAGAACTGACGCGGAATTCCGAGCTTCTGGGCTCCAGACCAGTGGTCCAGCCGATCCTCCCGATCCAAAGATGTAATGAAACCAGTGGATTGGATCTCTCCGGATCTTCACCGTCAGAAGCCCATGAGGCCCATATTCTATGCGGGTTTCGTCGCTATTTTTCCTCATCCCGGGGGTCGATAGACCCTCCAAAGGCAAAAATTCTGGCCGATTGTGATCACAGAAACAGCGCAAACG
>CALCNF010000256.1 GCA_937897815.1 uncultured Pseudomonadota bacterium
CTGAACGTCGACGATGAGGGGACACCCACCAAGAACACCGTCCTCATCGAGAAGGGGATCCTCAAGGGCTACATGCAGGACCGGCTGAACGCTCGGCTCATGGGGATGGAGGCGACCGGTAACGGCCGCCGTCAGTCCTACGCCCACACTCCCATGCCGCGTATGACCAACACCTTCATGCTCGCAGGCCAGGACGATCCGGAGGAGATCATCGCTGGAGTGAAGAAGGGGATCTACGCGGTCGCCTTCGGTGGAGGCCAGGTCGACATCACGAGCGGAAAGTTCGTCTTCGCCGGCTCGGAGGCCTACCTGATCGAGGACGGCAAGATCACGTCGCCCGTCAAGGGCGCCACCTTCATCGGCAACGGTCCCGACGTGCTGACCCGCGTGAGCGCGGTTGGGCACGACCTGGAGCTGGATAAGGGAACGGGCACGTGCGGGAAAGATGGCCAGTCGGTTCCGGTCGGCGTCGGCATGCCCACCATTCGCGTGGACGGCCTGACCGTCGGCGGGACCTCGGCCTAGGGGAGTTGAGCATGAGTGATTCCATCGTTCCCGAGCAGCTGCTCACCCGCGTCCTCGACAGCGCCAAGCGACACGGCGCGACTGAGGCTGACGCCCTCTATGTCACCTCTCGATCCACCGAGGTCCGCGTCCGGCTCGGGGAAACCGAGCAGGTCAAGCAGTCCAACGGCAAGGGCATTGGTCTGCGCGTCCTCATCGGCGACCGTACGGCCACGACGAGCTCGAGCGATCTTCGACCCGAAGCCCTCGATGACTTGATCGAGCGCACCTGCGCTGCGGCGAAGCTCACGGCGTCCGACCCGATCGCAGGGCTACCGGACGCGTCTCTGTTCAGCCCACCCGAGGGGGATGAGGAGCTGGACCTCTACGATCCTAGCGTCGACGATCTCTCCGTGGATGAGGCCATGGAGATCGCGACCGAGTCTGAGCGCGTGGCCCGAGGCGCTGATCCACGGATCACGAACTCCGAGGGTGCCGAGATGGGCTGGGGCTCGCGGCAGCTCGTGCTGGCAAACTCACGGGGGATGATGCGTTCACGACGCACGAGCTCAGCCAGCTTCTGGACGACGCCCATCGCGGAGACCGCGACCGGCATGGAGCGCGACTACTGGTACACGAGCGCTCGGCACCTGGAAGACCTCATGGGCCCGCAACAGGTGGGCGAGGAGGCCGCTAGGCGCACGCTTCGACGCCTGGGCGCCAAGAAGCCCGATACCTGCAAGGTGCCCGTGGTCTTCGAGTCGACGGTGGCGAGCCGCCTGCTTGGGGCGCTCTCGGGCGCGATC
>CALCNF010000257.1 GCA_937897815.1 uncultured Pseudomonadota bacterium
CTGTGACTCCCTGGTCGACGAGGAGTTGATCTCGGGGGGCGCCTGCGAGAACACCGTGGAGGGCGTCGGAACGTGCAGCGGCGTTCTCTTGTGCACCGGCAACGAGGGCTACAGCTGCCAGGCGCCTACGCCGTCCCTTGAGGCCTGCGATTTCGTGGACAACGACTGCGACGGTCAGACCGATGAGGACTTCACGAATGCCGTCGGTGGATGGACCCTGGCGGAGCACTGCGGCACGTGTGGCAACAGCTGCTCCGAGAAGTTCGAGAACGGCACAGGCATCTGCGGCGGGAGCTCGGAGTCTCCTGTCTGCGTCGTCGACACCTGTGATCCGGACTACATCAAGCTCAACGATTACCAGTGCGTGCTCCCCCCGGACGTGAGCTGCCAGCCCTGCACCAAGGACGCCGCCTGCTACGGCGGAACGTGCCTTGATCTCGACGGCCAGAGCGTCTGCGTGAGCCCCTGTGGTGCCGAGGACAAGAGCTGCGCTGCTGGATACTCATGCCAGGAGATCGAGGGCGGTAAGGAGCGCTGCATGCCCGACACACAGTCCTGTGTCTGCAGCCCTGAGACCGACGGTCAGGTTCGCACCTGCGTCTCGGACAACGAGTACGGAAAGTGCTTCGGCGAGGAGATCTGTGACGGGGCTTCGGGCTGGTCACCTTGCACCGCGACGGAGCCAGGCCCTGAGATCTGCGACGGTATCGACAACGACTGCAACGCGTTCCCTGATGACGTCGAGGGGCGCGGTGACCCGTGCGAGAACGCGAACGAGATCGGCTCCTGCTCCGGCATCCTGGACTGCGTCGAGGGCGACGAGGCTCTGGTGTGCGTCGGCGCGCAACCAAGCCCGGATACCTGCGACTACATCGACAATGACTGCGATGGCGGCACCGACGAGGACTATGGGACTCTCTATGATGCGTGCTCAGAGGGCGTAGGCCTCTGCGAGCGATTCGGCTTCGAGGTCTGCACGGAGGACGGACTCGCCGTTGTTTGCAACGCGGAGGCCGCGGACCCGCTTCCGGAGGTCTGCAACGGTCTCGATGATGACTGCGACGGTGAAGCAGACGAGACCTGGACGCTCCTCGGCGACATCTGCTTTGCGGGCCAGGGGGTCTGTCAGGGCGCTGGCGTCTGGGTCTGCGCAGAGGACGGACAGGGAGCGGTCTGCAACGCGGAGCCGGGTCCCCCCGGAGAGGAGAGCTGCAACGGCATCGATGACAACTGCAATGGCGTCGTGGATGAGCCCTGGTACGACCCGATCAAGGGGCTCTATGACTCCGATGAGGCGTGCGGCTCCTGCTACACCGACTGCACCGAGATCTTTGAGAAGCCAAACGCCTACGGCACCTGCAACGTCGACGGGGGCGCGGAGAACTGCGTCATGAACTGTGAGGCGGGCTTCTTCGACATGAACGGCGTCCCGGATGATGGGTGCGAATTCGAGCTCGATGATGACGCCATCTACGTATCCGCCACGGACGGAGACGCGGTGGACAGCGGAGCCTGCGGGCTCGGGCCCGTTGGGACCGGCGGCGCGAACCTGCCCTGCGCTACGATATCCCATGGACTGAGTCGGGCCTCGAACGAGGGCAAAGCTCGTGTCCTCGTGGCCGGAGCCAACTATCCCGAGACCGTGGCGGTGGTGGCCGGCATCGATCTCCTTGGAGGCTACAACGCCCTGAACTGGAGCCGAGACTGGACCGTGAACCTCACCGTGATTCAGAGCCCGAGCGGGAGCGGACACCGGAGGACCCTCGTCGCCAATGGTGTGAAGAGCTCGACGGTCGTTCAGGGCTTCGCCATCTACGGCCGGTCAGCGTCCACCGCGTCCAAGAACTCGTACGCGGTCTGGGCGAAGAACTGCTCATCGGATCTAAGCATCATCGATAACTTCATCTACGCGGGCGACGGTGCTCCTGGAGCCATCGGGTCGTCGGGTCTCGACGGTGTGGATGGGACCAACGGAAGCGGTGGCGTCAATGCGGTTGAGGCTGGGGCGACCTGCAACATCACGAGCTCTGGAGGCGCGGGAGGCCAGCGGACCTGCGCTGGAGTCACGGTCTCTGGAGGCGCCGGTGGAAACGCTCAATGCTCGCCTCTCTCGGGGCAGCAGGCGAGCGGTAAGAACGGGAACTCTGGGCTCAACAACGCGGGTGGAGATGGCACTGGGGGCTCGGGCGGCTGGGACGGCCAGACCTCTTCGGATACCGGATGTGGTCTCTGCAACCTTCCCAGTCAGACGATGACAGGAGGTCACGCTGCCAACGGCTCCGATGGAAGTCAGGGCTCGCTCGGTTCGGGCTGCTCCAGCTCCCAGGGGTCGGTGAGCAGCGGACACTGGGTGCCTGGAGGTGGTCAGCAGGCTGGCGCAGGCGGGCATGGCGGCGGCGGCGGCGGCGGCGGCGCGGGCGGTGGCGGCGACGATATAAGCAACAGCTACTGTCAGGATGACCTCGGGGCGACGGGCGGCGGTGGCGGCTCGGGTGCCTGCGGCGGCAGCCAGGGTCAGGGCGGCGCGGGTGGCGGCGGCGCGTTCGGCGTCTTCATCACCGGTGGCTCTTCAGCACCGATCGTCAGCGGAAACATGGTCCAACTCGGCTACGGCGGAAGCGGTGGAGCTGGTGGTCCTGGCGGCGTCGGAGGTGTCGGAGGAGACGGCGCTCCAGGTGGCCTGAAGCAGAACGGAACCTTTGTCTTCTGCACGGGTGACGCGGGCAACGGTGGCCAAGGTGGCTCAGGCGGCCACGGCGGCGGCGGTGGCGGCGGCTGCGGTGGCGCATCTGTCGGGATCTGGGCGTCCAGCTACGGCGGAGGGAACACCCAGTTTGACAGCGCCAACGAGTTCCTCGACGGAGGTAGCGGCGGAGCGGGTGGACCGGGAGGGGCGTCTTTGGGCCTCTCTGGAGCCAACGGTTCGTCGGGTCTGACAGCCTTCGTGAAAGACTAGTCCCAACCCCTCATCGGTCTCCTGCCCAGGCGCTTCGGATCGCTCTTTAGTAGATGCCGGCCTGGGGCTCGATGCCCGTCTTGGCGTCCACGAGATTGGCGGACGTGGAGCGCAGCCGCTCGCTCAAGACCGTGCCGAGCTTGAAGAGCACACGGCACGTCACGCGAGGCTTCTCGATCTCCATGAAACGCAGGTGGTCATGGGTCAGCACGAGCACGATGCAGTCGGTCTTGGAGACGACGCTGGCGGACCGACGGCGTCCCTCGAACAGGGACTGCTCGCCGAACGCGGCGCCTTTGTTGATGACCGCAAGCTCGCTCTTATTGCCCTGGAGGTCTTGCTTCACCACGGCGGCTTCGCCGGAGAGCATGATGCACAGGAAGCGCTCTTCATCACCCTCTCGAATGATGTAGTTGCCCTGGGGCACCTCGCATGCGCGCAGAAACTCCGAGAGGCCGGAGATGTCCTGAAAGCTGAACTCTCGGGCCCAGCGTGTCCGCTCCAGTCGGTCGATCACCAGGTCCTGGGGCATCGGAATGCCGAACCTGTCTACGATGCCAGCCTTCTCACCAGCTGGGACGACCCGCTCTCGCTCTGGCGCTTGCTCGTTATCGTCGGAGTTCTGCACGAACGTACCTCCCTAAACCACACGCCAAGATTACCACGCAGGTTTCGGTTTGGCTCCCCCTCGGGGAGCTATTCTGGCAACGGCTCCGTGCGCTCCTCGCCGGGAGTTTGGAGCCGCAGAGAGCTGCCGCCGGCGTCTTGCACAAGCGCGGACACGTCACTGTATTCCACGAAGGGGTTGCCGGGTGCCGTGAGCTCGGGGCTGCTCTTACCAATCAAGCGTTCGAACCGCGGACCTTGGGCGATCCACAGGTAGCTGGGGGGCGGGCTCTCTTTCTCATCACTGATCCACTGGCCGCCGATGACGCGCTCGTCACCGTCGAGCTCCAGCACATATCGGTAGGCTTGGCTC
>CALCNF010000258.1 GCA_937897815.1 uncultured Pseudomonadota bacterium
GCGACACCTGTGACGCGCCGGAAAACGGATACACGGGCGAATGCTCGCCAAACAACCTCCAGGTAGACGTCTGCTGGGGTCCCGAGTGGGAGTGCGGTTGCAATGATTGTGACACCGCCTGCGATTACGACCCGGGAACGGCGGTCGACCCGTGCTTCGGCATCACCTACGACGGCTGCTGCGACGGAGCGAGCAAGCTCGTCTATTGCGATGCTGGCGCGCTGGCCGCTGCCGAGTGCGAGAACGGCGCGAGCTGCGGTTGGGACGACGCCAATGGATGGTATGAGTGCGGGTTCGAAGGAGAAGACCCCTCCGGCGCGATGCCCAGGAGCTGTGATGAGGTCATGGCCAATGCCAACTGTGAGCCTGTCTGTGACGGCAAGGCGTGTGGAGACGACGGCTGCGGTGGCAGCTGTGGCACCTGCGCGCAGAGCGAGCAGTGCAATATGGACGGCGCCTGCATTGCGCTGTGCAACGACGAATGCGTCGACGGTGAGACCGGTTGCGAAGGGGACTCTGCCTGGACATGCGCTCTATCCGAGCAAGGATGCCTGGCGCCCATCTCGCAGGACTGCACCGACCACGGCAAGGCCTGCATGAGCGGCATCTGTGTGGACCCGAGTCTCCTGCCCAGCAACGACGCGGGTCCCACCGTGGATGGCGTCGGCACCGATGTCGGCCCCGACGAGCCAGGCTCAGTGGGCAGTAGCTCATCGAGCTCTGGCTGCCAGGGCTCCGGCACACCTCAGAGCGTCTGGGGAACGGTGCTCGCGCTGCTGCTCCTGGTCGGTATCCGACGGCGCTCCTAGAAGCCCAGCTACAACTTGTGACGAACCCGCGCCGCGATTAATCTTGGTGCATGCGGCGACGCCTCCGAACAGGACGACATGAGCACGGCACGCGCTGGCTGGTGATCCTCGCCCTGGCCCTGTTGGTCCAGGTGCCCTTGCTCCTGTGGCTCTCTTCCTGGTTGCAGCCGGGAGAAGCTGAGCCTCAGACGCGTGTTCGGGCCAGGCTAGTCGCCCAGCGCTTCAGCGCGCCACCCAAGCCCCCTGTGGACCGTGATGAAGATCTTCCTGAGGACGCTCAGGTTGTCGAGATCCCGGAGACGGCGGAGCCCGAGCCCGAGAAGCCGGTGGACACGAAGCACGTGGCTGACCGCAGGTCCAAGGTCGCCCAGGAGCGGCTGCCACGTCGAACCAGCGCAGCCGATCGCCGCAAGGTCCAAGGGGAACTGCGGGTCGACAGCCCCTCAGAGGTGCAGTCCAAGCGATCCAAGAGCGCGGAGCCCAGCGCGGCGCCCGAGTCGGTGCAGCAGGAGATGGCGGCGAGCACGCGGAAGCTGAGACCGCTGGCGGACGAGGGGGCTCGGCCGCCAGACTCCAACAGCTCGGA
>CALCNF010000259.1 GCA_937897815.1 uncultured Pseudomonadota bacterium
ACAGTCGCCTTACGAGCGTCCCACGCGACCACCTGGAGTATCTGTACGCGGTGCCCGTCCACCTCATGCGGCACTTCGATGGCGTGGGCGTGGGTCGCGTCGAGCAGAAGCTCTGGCTCGAGGATGGCCACCCGCTCAAGATCCACTACCTCACTCACCATGACTGCCACGCAGCGGGCGCCTTCTACCGCTCCAACTTCCCCTCAGCGGCCATCCTGACGGTGGACGGCTATGGGGAGCGCTGCTCGACCCAGATCGCGCGAGGACAGGGCAACCGCATCTCGACGCTCCGCAAGACGGAGTTCCCGCACTCTTTGGGGGCCTTCTACGCCGCCTTCACCCAATACCTCGGGTTTCGCGCCAACAACGGCGAGGGCAAGGTGATGGGCCTCGCGTCCTATGGGGAGCCTACCTATTACGACGCGATCCGCGGGATGATTCACCTCACAGATGACGGCTTTGAGGTGGACCTCTCCTACTTCGAGTACTTCTTGAACCGACGGCGCCGGTACGCGGCGAAGCTGGTAGACCTCCTCGGCCCGGAGCGCACGGCCGACAGCGAGATCGACCAGCGCCACAAGGACATCGCAGCGAGCCTACAGCGCGTCACCGAAGACGTGCTCCTCCACCTGGCACGCAAGGCGAAGCGCCTCACTGGCGAGAGCCGCCTCTGCGTCGCGGGCGGCGTCGCCCTGAACTGCGTGGCGAACACTCGGCTTCGAGAGGAGTCTGGCTTTGAAGACATCTACGTCATGCCCGCCTCATCCGACGCGGGCACGAGCCTCGGCGCGGCCCTCTATCTGAGCCACGTCATCGGCTACCAGAAGCCCCAGGAGCACCCGCCTGTGGACACCCTGGGGCCCCACTTCTCGGCGGAAGAGATCAAGCGAGTGCTCGACGTGAGCGGTTGTTCCTACACTCGACCGGGTGATCTCCCGGGCAAGGTCGCCTCCCATCTGGCGGCGGGCCGAATCGTCGGTTGGTTCCAAGGTCGTGCTGAGTTCGGACCGCGCGCTCTTGGCGCCCGCTCGATCCTCGCCGACCCCCGACCCGAGACCATGAAGGACACGCTCAACGCTCGAGTGAAGTTTCGCGAGTGGTTTCGCCCGTTCGCGCCAGCGGTCCTCGCCGAACGATGCGGGGAGCTCTTTGAGCGCGACCACGCGTCGCCCTACATGCTTGAGGTGATGAAGACCCGACCGAACCGGGTGAAGGACGTCGCCGCCGGGACCCACGTCGACGGCGGCGCCCGCGTCCAGACGGTGACGGAGGAGAGCAACCCCCTCTACTACCAGGTGATCTCGGCCTTCGCGGCGGAGACAGGTGTCCCAGCGGTGATCAACACCAGCTTCAACATCCGGGGCGAGCCCATCGTCCACAGCGTCTCGGACGCCCTGAAGTGCTACTTCACGACCGACATGGACGCGCTGGCCATCGGCCCGTTCCTGCTCGAGAAGGCGCCAGGCGGCCAGGCGGCAGAGGCGCCGCAAGACGCGGAAGGCCAAGAGACCGATGACGCCGTCGAGCTGGAGGCCGAAGAGGCGGATGACGCTGTCGACCTCGAGACCCTGGAGGACGAAGAACTCGAGAGCGCTGAGGTCGTCGAGCTTGAGTCCGATGAGGAGGTCGAGGCGGAGACCCTGGAGGACGAAGCCGAGCTCGCCTGAGTCGAATCACTCCTCGCGAAGGGATTCCAGCACGCGAGTGGCGAAGTCAGTCCTTCGGTCTGCCGGGCGTGTCCAGCCCGTGACCACCGTGAGCGTCGACGTCCGCGCCGAGACGATCTGCGCCTTATGGGGACGGTTCAGCCAGGTGTAGAGGACCTCGCGACCCGGCCTCTTGGCCTCAAGAAGCTCCTGCCTGAACTTACGCACCGAGAACTTCCCCTGGTCGGCGATCTCTCGCTCGAAGGCGGTCACGTGGCGGTCCAGCGCCTTGCGCTCTCTCGGCCGATCACGCCCCCTGTACACCGTGATCAAGAGGACCTCCTCACGCCGAGTGACCGCGACGACGCTCACGTCATCAGCCTCACCCAGGTGGGTCGTGACCTCGGCGTTATGAGGAACAAGGAAGACCAGACCTGCCGCCTTCTCCTGGCGGACCTGGGGCGCCGCGTAGGCGACGCTCTCCAGGAGCATCAAGACCGCAACGGCCAGGAGCGCCCGCCTCATAGGAGGTGCCCCTGACGAGGCTTGCCCGCCTTGTCCGCGAAGCCCTCAAGGTACGTGTCATGATACCGGAACCCGAGCTTCTCATAGACGCGAACGGCCGATCGGTTCTGCCGCCGGACGTTCAGCGCCATGAGGTCGATCCCAGACTCCAGGAGTCGCGCACAGAGATGGCTCGTGCACGCGGTCGAGAGCCCGCGCCCACGGAAATCCGGGTGCGTGACCAGGTGTCCCAGGGTGGCGATCTGCGCCCGCTCGCTCACGGAATGCACGCCGGTCACTGAGACCAGACGCCCATCGACCCGAACACCGTAGAATCGTCCGGAGTCGAGCTGCGAAGGCTCGAAGAAGTTATCGGGATAGAACTGGTAGAGCTCGATGATCTCCCCGGTCGAGCGATGGCTCAGCGCTTCGATCTCTACGTGGTCGGTCGCGACCGGCGCAAAGTGCTCACGCTCGAGAGCAAGACGGAGAATCGGGACGAGCGTGTCGGCTTCAAACGTTCGGTCCGAAGCTCCGAGGTGGTGAGGTTGGATGTGGACGACCGCGCGGCCTGGGAGCTCGTGGTGGAAGGCGCTGAGGATCTCCTGCACGCCGCCCGCCTGACCGTAGGTGGTCACCAGAGGTATCCGGTAGGCCGTGTAGACGAGGACCGTAGCGTCGATCTCATCACCCACACCGATACCGTACCAATCACAGTAGGGAGCGAACGCGTCCTCGAGGTTCGCCAGCATGTGCGCGCAGGCGATCGGATCATCGGAAAAGAGACCATACAGCGCCTCTGTGTTCTCCAGCTTCCGTGCCTCTCGCTCGCTCAATCCAGCTCCCCGCTCGGTAGACTTGCGGCCCGTATAGCACACCTATCGGCCTCTCTGTCACCCACCAAACGTCCCCTATTCTAGGGTATGGACTCGCGGCGGACACGCCACCGGTCAGGCACCAGAAGGCCGTGAGCTTGAAGCGACGCCAAGGTCTCTTGATCCAGGCCGA
>CALCNF010000260.1 GCA_937897815.1 uncultured Pseudomonadota bacterium
AGGGCGTCGTAGGCCTGCTGAGCTTTCGGTGATCTCGACATCGGCTGCAGGAGCAGCTCTCTGCCGTGGGCGGCGAGGAAGATCCTCTTGGGGCCGCCGACCTTGGAGGCCGTGACCGACGCGGGCATCGTCTGCCACTGGGCGTGCAGGACCGTGTCGTAGAAGTAGCTTCGAGTGGCCTTCAGGATGGTCCCTGTGGCCACAACGGGCATGGTGTTCGATGAGCCCAGCACGCGGTGCACGGGGTAGGGCAGGTCACGGTCGACCGCTACGGCCCCTGGCCTCTTGGGCGCGACGACTCCGAAGTGGTCGCAGGACTCATGAAAGCGAGCCGCGAGCTCGTGTGACCACGTTTGAATTCCCCCGACGTCGGGCGGAAAATCCTGGGTGACCAGCAGCAGCCTCATGGTTGAGGCTCGTAGCCGTCCGGGTGGCCTTTGTGCCATTTCCAGGCCGTCTCAATGATCGCCTCCAGGGTGGGGTAGCGCGGCTCCCAACCCAGGCGCTCTCGAATGGCTCCCGAGCTCGCCACGAGGGTCGGTGGATCGCCCGCGCGCCGCTCCGCCATCACCGCGGGGATCGGATGCCCAGTGACCTGTCGGGCCGTCTCGATCACCTCACGCACCGAGTACCCCGTTCCATTACCGAGGTTCAGGCTCAGGCTCTCCTGCTCCAGGGCAGGGAGGGCGAGGACGTGGGCGTCGGCCAGGTCACAGACGTGGATGTAGTCGCGAACGCATGTGCCGTCGGGGGTGTCGTAGTCGTCGCCGAAGATGGAGATCTGCTCCCGTTGACCGAGGGCCACCTGGAGCACGAGCGGGATCAGGTGGGTCTCTGGCGTGTGGTCTTCTCCGCGGGTCCCTGAAGGACAGGCGCCCGCGGCGTTGAAGTAGCGGAGGCAAGCGGAGCGCACGCCATGAATCTCGTCCGCCCACCGGAGCATCCGCTCGATCATGTACTTGGACTCGCCATAGGGGCTGCCCGGGATCAGGGGCTCGGACTCGTCGATGGGCACGCGCTCGGGTTCGCCGAAGAGGTTGGCGGTCGACGACAGCACGAACTTCTTTACGCCGGCCTCGACGGTGGCCTCGAGGAGCTCGATGGCACCGCCTACGTTCTCACGAAAATAGCGCCAGGGGTTGGCCACGCTCTCGCCCACGAGGCTCAAGGCGGCGAAGTGCATCACAGCCTCGAACGGTCGAGCGGCGAGGGCCCCTCGCACGGCGGCCGGATCGAGGACGCTGCCCACGATGAGCTCGGCCCCCTGGGGGACGGCCTCACGATGGCCCTTGGAGAGGTCATCGAAGACGACGACGTCGTAGCCCGCCTCTATGAGGGCGGCCGTCGCGTGGCTGCCCACGTAGCCCGCTCCGCCGGTCACCAGGATCGAGCTCATGGTCCGAGCTCCAGGTCCCAGCCAGCCCGACCGGAGAAGTCCTCCATGACCTTTCGCCAGGCGGCGACGTGGGCCTCTGGTGTGGCGTTCTCCATGGTCCAGCGCCGGGGTGTGTAGGTTCGTGTCGACAGTCCATCGAGGAACGTCTTCACGGTCTCGACCATGCGGTCTCTCGGTCCGTAGACGTCCTCGCTCTCGACGATCGAGACGTCCAGGTCCTCGCCGTCGTTCATCAGACCGACACGCGTGAACAGGCATGGCAGGTTCATGGCCATGGCTTCATTGCAGACGATCGAGTTGCCCTCGTAGCGGCTCAGATGGACGAACGCCGCGCCCTGACGCATACGGTCGGGGACGTCGGCCGGCGCGCAGTTCAGGGTCTCGAATCGCCACTCGGGGAGCGCCTTGACCAGGTGGGCGAAGAGCTCCTTGCCCTTATGCTCGGAGCGACCGTCATGGAGAATGAGGTTCGTCCCCTCGTTCTCCAAGCGCCCGTCGAAGCGCTCCACGTCGACCTGGTGGTAGACCACGTGGTCGGCTGGGTTGTCATAGCGCTCCTCAAAGGTCCGGCTGATCCAGCGGGCGCAGGCCACCCACAGGGTGTTCTCGCGCCGGGTCGCCTTGGCCTGGGCCTTGGCCAGCTTGCGGTCGGTTCGGGTCTTCGTCAGAGAGGCCTTCACCTCAGCGACGCCGTGCTGGAAGCCGATCACGGGGAAGCTCTCGGGCCAGTCCGTGACCATCTGGTTGTCACAGATGACGGGGATCTTCTCGGCGATCACGCGGTCCCGGTCCTGGGTCGAGGGGGTCAGGAACTCGACCTCCTCGAAGACGATGCCCAGGTTGCGGGCGAAGGTCTCGACGCCACCGGTGGTGACGCGAGGGTCGAAACGACCGTAATGAGCGACTTTGACTGGGATCTTCTGCACCGCTGGACCTCACGTCGATGGCGGGCGGCCGTCAGGCCCTCCCCGCGAGCGCGGGAACGCATACCAGCGCGTGTGTGCGCGGTCA
>CALCNF010000261.1 GCA_937897815.1 uncultured Pseudomonadota bacterium
TACTCCAGGAGCCACTTCAGCTTGACCATCGCCTTGGTCATGCTTCGAGCCTGAACCGACTTCACGGCCTGCAGCTTCACGAGGTTGTCGCCGTCATCGAGATACTTCAGGAGGATCTCCTCGGCTTTCGGGTGCTGGCCGACGGCCAGCGCGAAGGCGATCTGCTCACGGACCTTCGGGTCCTTGTGATCGGACAGCTTGAGGAGGTCATCGAGGACGGTCTTGTCCTGCACGCGGGCCAGCGCGTAGACCGCCGCCCTCACGATGGTCTGCTCGCTACCTCCTGCGTGGCGACGGAGGATGCTCAGGACGCGCGGGTTGACCCGGTCACGGGTGAACGCCGCGAGGGACTTCACGGCCAGCTCGCGGATCACCTTATCGGGTGACTTCTCGCTGATGGTGATGACCTGGGTCAGCGGCTGCACCGAGATGATCGAGATGGCTTGCTCGCTGTAGAGCTTCTTCTCCGCAGGGTCGGGGGAAGCCTTGAGCGCCGCTGCGAGGGGCTCAAGGCCCTGAGCGTCCTTCATGGAACCGAGCGCTCTCGCCACCGCTCCTCGCACCTCGGCCTCCGAGCGCTTCAGAGCATCCGCGAGCGCCTTGGTGGTTCCAACGACGCGCTTGTCGCCAGCGACACGGGCCGCGTGGAGCGCCTGCTCGAACTGTCCGCGCTGCAGCAGGAAGACGATGCCGACGGCCTGCTGTCGTCCGCTTCCCTTATCAGTGAGGGAGCGCGCCAGGGGCTGGGCGACGTCCATGGACAGCTCTGGGTTGCCGAGGAGCTGCTCCATGACCGAAAACTGGCTGAAGCTCGTGAGGGCCTCAACGCCCATGGCGCGAACGCCCGGGTTGGGGTGTGCGGTGAGCTTCGCGAGCGCCGGCGCGAGCTTGGCGTCGCCGACGGCGATCAGGTCTCGTGCGGCCTCCAGGACGACGTTCGGATCCCGGTCGCTGAGCTTCTCGAGGAGAAGATACTTCTGGTAGTCCTTCTTACCGGCCGCCACGAGGATCTTGGCCGCGAGGGTCTTGGCCTCCGCGATGGCCTCGCCATCGATGTACGCCTCGAGGCTTCGGACCACCTTCGCGCTCCTACGCCCCTCAAGGGCGGTGAGCACGGCCATACGAACCCGGAGGTCTGGATCGAGCAGCGCGGGCAGCAGCACCGCATTGGAGTCGCGAAGGCCGACCTCGTTGAGCCTGCCCAGGATGGCCAGCTTTACGTCAGCCCCTCCGCCTCGCATGGAGCGGACGACCGCGTCACGGATAGCTCGATCCTTTTGGGCCAGTCGCTTGTAGAACTGCTTTGGAGTCAGGACCTCGTCGTTGACCATCACGTAGCCGTGGCTGACGCGGGACGGCGGCAGGGCCATATAGAACGGCACGATGGGCAAGACGGCCCCGCGGGAGAACGACGCGGAGGTCAGGACCTGATCACGGAACTTCACCTCGTTGACGCCGGAGATGCGCAGCGTGTGGAACAGGGCCCCCATGGTCCGATCGAGGATGTGCGGAGCGGGCTCGGGCGTGGGGTGGTTGATCACCGCCTGGGTGCCGGCTACCGAGAACTCCAGACCCTCAAGGCCGTCGGGCAGCATTCGGTTGAGCTCGGCCTTCGAGAAGTCCGTCAGCGCGTTGCCGGCCAGCTCGACCGGGGCGTCAACGGGCCGGGCCACGTACACCTCCTGGGACACGCCGCCGACCGAGACGTTTGTCGGGGCGTAGATCAGGTAAGTGGCCGCCTGAGCCTCTCCTATCAGGAAGAGGGTCGAGGCGAGAATGATGAGACGTGTCATGCTGTTCATGAGGACCTCTGAAGTAC
Source organism: uncultured Pseudomonadota bacterium (assembly GCA_937897815.1). Classification (GTDB taxonomy): domain Bacteria; phylum Myxococcota_A; class UBA9042; order PHBI01; family CALCNF01; genus CALCNF01. The sequence continues at coordinate 1,820 of CALCNF010000261.1, forward strand.
GCCCTGGATTTGGGTCGCGCCATGTTGGATGTGCGCGCATGTGGTGTCAAATAGGTAGCGCCGAAGGCGCTGCGTGCGGTCGCGAGCGCGCGTCACGCGCTCGCGAGGAAATCGCCTGCTTGGCTGTAGAACGCTTCAATGGCCTGATCGATGCCCGCGACGTCGGCGCCGCCAGCCTGAGCCATGTCCGGTCGCCCGCCTCCACGTCCGCCAACCATGGGGGCCAGGTTACCGACGAGCTTACCGGCGTGAATCTGCTCGGTAGCGTCGGACGTGACGGCGACCAGGAGGCTGACCTTCTCCCCGTCCACCGCGGCGACGAAGATGGCGCCAGACCCGATTCGGTCTCGCAGGTTCTCGCCGATGCCTCTCAGCGACTTGCCGCTCACTCCATCAAGTCGAACGGCCGCCAGGCGCTTGCCTCCGACCTCGCGCGCGGTCTCGATGGCCGACGAGGCCTTCGCCACCTGGAGCTCGGTCTGGCTCTTCTCGAGGGCCTGACTCAACTCCTTGCGCTCCTGCAACAGCTGCTGGACCCGGTCCGAGACGCCCTCGGGCCCCGTATGGAGCTTCTCGGCCGCCAGGCGCAGCATGGCGTCACGCTGCTGTACCCATCGGGCAGCTCCGAGTCCGGTGACCGCTTCCAGTCGACGAACGCCCGATGAGATGGCGCTCTCGCTGATGATCTTGAACAGCCCGATGTCGCCCGTGGCGCGAGCGTGCGTGCCACCGCAGAGCTCGACGGAGTCCTGACCGACCCGCAGCATCCGCACCTCGTCGGTGTACTTCTCCTCAAAGAAGGCGATGGCTCCGGCCGCGATCGCGTCATCGTAGGCGAGCACCTCAGTGACCACAGGGTTGTTCTTGAGCACGTGGTCGTTCACTTCATCTTCGACCTGGGTGATCTCCTCAGGAGTCATTCCCGACAGATGACTGAAATCGAAACGAAGCCTGTCCGGGGCGACCATCGATCCTCGCTGGCGCACGTGCTCGCCCAGGACGCTTCGAAGGGCGTCGTGAAGGAGGTGGGTGGCGCTGTGATTGCGACGGGTCGCCTCTCTCGCGTCCTCATCGACCTGGAGCTCCAGGCGCTGTCCGCTCTCGATCTTCCCCTGGACGACCTCGCCGATATGGACGACGAGGTCTCCGAAAGGACGCCGAGTGTCCGTGATCTCAATAGATACGCCCTCTCCGGTTGCCGTCCCGCGGTCGCCAACCTGCCCTCCGGCCTCCGCGTAGAACGGTGTCTTGGCCGTGACAAACTCGACGCGGGATCCCGCGGCGGCGAACTCTACCGGAGCGCCACCCACGAGGATGGCGTCCACCGTCTCGTTGCCGCTGAGGAGGTCGTAGCCGATGAACTCCGTGCTCAAGCCCTGCTCCACGAGCGCCTGGTAGGCGCTGAGATCTCCATCACCAAACCGACTCGCTGCCCGCGCCCGCTCGCGCTGCTCGTTCATGGCCTCGTCGAAGCCCTCCTGGTCGATCCGCACGTCTCGCTCGCCGGCGATGAGTGCCGTGAGGTCAGGGGGGAACCCGTGAGTGTCGTACAGCTCAAAGGCCACGCGCCCGTCGAGGAGATCTCCATCATTGAGCCCGGCCATGGCCTCCTCAAGCCGCTTACAGCCCTGGCTGATGGTCCTGCCGAAGCGCTCCTCCTCGAGGAGGACGATGCGGTGGATCGTCTCGGCGCCGCTGACCAGCTCGGGATAGACCTCTCCCATCATCTCAATGACGTGGGCGGTGGTGTCGACGAGGAACGGGTCCTCGATCCCGATCATGCGGCCGAAGCGAATGGCCCGACGCATGATGCGTCGCAGGACATAGCCGCGTCCCTCGTTGTCCGGGTAGACGCCGTCGCCGATCAAGAACGCGGCGGCTCGACTGTGATCGGCGATCACCCGCAGGGCGACGTCCTGCTCTTCGTCGTCGCCATAGGCGATGCCGGCGCGCTCGGCGACCCGACCAATGATCGGCTGAAACAGATCCGTCTCGAAGTTGTTGGTCTTGCCCTGGAGGATGGCGACGAGGCGCTCCAGGCCCATACCGGTGTCGATGGAGGGCTTGGGAAGCGGCGTCATCGTCCCATCCGCAGCGCGGTCGTACTGCATGAAGACCAGGTTCCAGATCTCCAGGTAGCGATGGTCGCCCGCGGGGTCTCCATAGGGGACCTCGACGCCGCCTGACATCCCCGGCCCCTGGTCGATGTGAATCTCGGAGCACGGCCCACAGGGCCCCGTGTCTCCCATGGACCAGAAGTTCTCGGGGTCCCGATGAATTCGGTCAGCGGGCACGCCGATCTGGTCGTGCCAGATCTCGTAGGCCTCGTCGTCGTCCGGATGAATGCTCACGTGGAGCTTGTCGACGGGCAGCCCAGCGACCTCGGTCAGGAACTTCCAGGCGTGATCGATCGCGCCCGCCTTGAAGTAGTCGCCGAAGCTGAAGTTGCCCAACATCTCGAAAAGAGTGTGGTGGCGTGCCGTGCGCCCGACGTTCTCCAGGTCATTGTGCTTACCCGAGACACGCAGACACTTCTGGCAGCTGGTGGCGGTCGCGTAGTCGACCTCGGTGGCGCCCACAAAGATGTCCTTGAACTGCACCATGCCCGCGTTGATGAAGTACAGGGTGGGGTCGTTCGGAGGGATGACCGCGTGACTTCGAACGGCGCGATGGCCCCGCTCCGTAAAGAAGTCGATGAAGGCCTGGCGGATACCCGCCGCCGTGGTGGGGAAGTTCGAGGACATGTGGCCGCCTCCTGCAGAAGCGTCAAAGGGACACGGGATTGTGTCAGCCTCGCGCGCGAGGTCAACCAGAACCTTTAGGAGGCGCCACCGGCCTGGAATCCGGCCAATCCGCGAGAGCCTTAGGAGATCCCGTCGAGGGCGAGCTTGAGGCTCGCCCGCCGAGTCGCGTGGCTCAGCGCCTCGGACGCCTGCACCTTCCCCTGGCGCACCAGGCTAAGCAGGGCCTGATCGAAGGACTGCATACCGTAGGTGTTCTGGCCGTTCTCGATCACCTCTTCGAGCTCGTAGAGACGAGAGGGGTCTGCGATGAGCTCTCGCGATAGCTCGGTTTGAAGCATGATCTCGCACGCCGCGACCCGGCCCCCACCGATGGCTCGCACCAGCCGCTGACTCACGACCGCGTGGAGCACAGCGGAGAGCTGGTTACGGATGATGCCGTGCTGATGAGGGGGGAACAGCGCGAGGATCCGCTGGATGGTCTCCACGGCGTTGAGCGTGTGCAGCGTGGAGAGCACCAGGTGACCGGTCTCAGCGGCCTGAAGCGCGGTCTCGGCCGTCTCTCGGTCGCGAAGCTCGCCCAGGAAGATCACGTCCGGGTCCTGGCGGACCGCGGCGCGCAGGGCCTGACTGAAGCTTCGGGTGTCTCGTCCCACCTCACGTTGGCTGATGATCGAGCTCTTATCCTCAAAGATGTGCTCAATGGGATCCTCGATGGTCAGAATATGGCAGGCGCGCTTTCGGTTGATGGTCTGCACCATGGCCGCCACGGTCGTCGACTTGCCCGTCCCCGTAGCTCCTGTGACCAGGACCAGGCCCCGCGGCGCGAGGGCGATCTCCTCCAGCTTCGAAGGGAGGCCCAGATCCGCGGTCGTTCGGATGGCGCGGGCGATGTGCCGGAGGGCGAGCGAGAGCCTTCCGCGCTCGAGGAAGGCGCTGACCCGAAAGCGTCCGACGGCCTCCACCGAGATGGCGAAGTCCAGATCATGTTCCCGGTCGAAGTGGGCCCGAGCCTCGTTGCTCGTCAACCTCTTGAACCAGTCGATGAGCGCCTCTTCCTCGACGAGGGGCATCTTCTGCTGGGTGACGAGGCCGCCGTCCAGCCTGAAGTACGGCGTCTTGCCGGCCCTCAGGTGGACGTCTGATACGCCATTGCGTACCGCGAACTGTAGAATCTGAGCGAACTGTGCCACCCGCGAAGCGTATCACACAGGAGCGCCTCGCGGGTCGCGGCTCAGGCCTCGGCTGTCGGAGCTTGGAGCGGCGTCTCAGGCGACTCGCCGGCGAGGCCGAAGTGTGCGCGAATGGAGGTCTCGAGCTCCATGGCGAGCACCTGGTTCTCCTTGAGGAGCTCCTTGACGTTGTCGCGTCCCTGACCCAGGCGCTCTCCCTTGTAAGAGAACCAGGAGCCGGACTTCTCGACAAAGCCGAGGTCGGTGGCCATATCCAGCAGGGAGCCCTCACGGCTGATCCCCTGGCCGTACATGATGTCGAACTCGACCTGGCGGAACGGCGGGGCGAGCTTGTTCTTCACCACCTTCACGCGGGTGCGGTTGCCGATGATGTCCTGGCCGTTCTTCAGCGCGCCGATGCGGCGGATGTCCAGGCGGACCGAGGAGTAGAATTTCAGGGCGTTGCCGCCCGTCGTGGTCTCGGGGTTACCGAACATGACGCCGATCTTCATGCGGATCTGATTGATGAA
>CALCNF010000262.1 GCA_937897815.1 uncultured Pseudomonadota bacterium
CCACGAGCTCGGCCACGCGTTCTCACTGAAGCACACCCACGCCGTGGACGCTGATGATGCCTGTGACAATGGAGGCGAGAAGGCTGGCGATCGATGCTGTGACACCACATTCGATCCTGGCCCCCCCCCACGCGGCCCTGGAGACCGAACAGCCGGAGGCCTCCTGCTCTGACGGCACCAGCGAGGACGCGTGCGACGTGGAGTGCCCGAACGGAGAGACGCCCCCAATCCACAACATGATGTCCTATTACTTATGCGCCGAGGTCGTACACCAGGAGAGCATCACTGCGTGTCAGGCGACTCGCATGCGGTGCCACCTCTCGCAAAACCTCTCGGCGGTCCTGGGCGGCTACCCATGCGAGCCGAGTTGTCCGCTGAACGCGTGCGGCGATGACGGCTGCGGCGGCTCGTGCGGCTCGTGCTCCTATGGCGGGACCTGCGATGGAGGCACATGCTCATGCGATGGAGGGTGCCTCAACGAGGGGTTAGCGGTCCTGAGCGATTGCACGACCGTCAACTGCTCTACCCTGGGGCTCACATGCTCGAACGGAGAATGTCTCCAGCCATGCGAACCCGACTGCACAGAGAAGTCCTGCGGAGATGACGGGTGTGGCGGATCCTGCGGGACCTGTCCTGATGGCGGGACCTGCGAGGACGGCGCATGCGCGTGCGAGACGGCCTGCAAGTCCGCAAGTCACATCCTGCTCGAAGACTGCTCCACCACCAACTGCGGGACCTTTGGCCTGGTCTGCGAGGACGCGGCCTGCGTTCCCGCCTGCGAGCCGTCTTGTGATGGGAAGTCCTGCGGGGACGACGGGTGCGGCGGCTCTTGCGGGACATGTCCCGATGGAGGGACGTGCGAGGACGGCGCGTGCTCCTGCGAGACGACCTGCAAGTCGGCGAGCCACCTGCTGCTCCCCGACTGCTCGACGACGAACTGCGGGTCGTTCGGCCTCCTCTGCGAGGACGCCACCTGCGTCCCTGCCTGCGAGCCATCGTGCCAGGACAAGCAGTGCGGCGACGACGGTTGCGGAGGCTCCTGTGGGACCTGCCCTCAGAACGGCACGTGCGAGGGTGGCGCCTGTTCATGCGAAGCGACCTGCCTCTCCGGCACCGAGCTCCTCCTGACGAACTGTACGGTCGCGACCTGCGGCGTTGGTCTCGTCTGCCTAGACGACGCCTGTCTGCCCCTTTAAGCCGTCTCAGCGAGATACCCTGAAGCCCATCCGGGATTCAGCCGCGACTCATGTCGTCCTTGCGCGCCGTGGGAACATGCGCGACCGTTCGCCGAGGGCGGGGAAAGCGCCCAACGGAGACGAGGACAGAGTCGGTGATACACGGAGTCTTGGGCTGGGTCGCGGTGCTCGTGGTGATCCTCGCGATCGCCACCCTGGCCCTCTGGCTGAGCGCCGGGGACGCGACAGGCTCCTCCGTGGACGACGCCCGACTCAAGCGCCATCGCGAGTCTGCTCAGTGGAACGCGGAGAAGGGGCGCTTCAGCAACCGCCTCAAGCGCGTCGACGGCTCGTTTCTGGAGATGGGGGGGAAGTTCTTCTTTGGGGGCTCGAAGCACCGAAAGGCGAAGCTCGAAGCGTCGCCGCTGGTCCACGATGTCGAGGCGCTTGAGGGACACCCGGAGTCTGGGCTCCGCATCACCTGGCTTGGGCACTCGTCGTTCCTGGTGGCCATCGATGGGGTGCGCACGCTCGTGGACCCCGTCTTCGGGGAGCGCGCCTCGCCGTTCACCTGGAGCGGGCCCAAGCGCTTCTACCCCCCGCCCTACGCTCTCGAGGAGCTGGGCGCGATCGACGCCATCGTGATCTCCCATGACCACTACGACCACCTGGACCGAGAGGCCGTAGCGCTCCTGAAGCCCACCAAGATCCCCTGGGTTGTGCCCCTGGGCGTGGGCGCCCACCTGGAAGGCTGGGGAATCGACCCGGGGCTGATCACCGAGCTCGACTGGTGGGACGAGCTCCGGCTCAAGGAGGTCACCCTCACGGCGACGCCGTCCCGGCACTTCTCTGGCCGCGCCATGACCGACCAGAACGCCACGCTGTGGGCGGGCTGGGCGTGGTCCGGGCCGACCCGAAGGCTCTTCTACAGCGGCGACACCGCCATGCACCCAGGGTTCGAAGAGATCGGCGACCGCCTCGGCCCCTTCGACCTGACGCTCATGGAGACCGGGGCCTACAACCAGCTCTGGTGCGACGTGCACCTGGGCCCGGAGCAGGCCGCCCTCGCCCACCGGCTGGTGAAGGGCCAGGTGATGATGCCTGCCCACTGGGGCACCTTTGACCTGGCGCTTCACGGATGGACCGAGCCCGCGGAGCGGGTGGTCGTGGCCGCTGAGGCCCTGGGCGTGCAGCTCGCCATGATTCGCCCAGGCGCCACCTACGACATATCGTCCTCCCCGGCCGTCGATCGGTGGTGGCCCGAGGTGCCCTGGGAGCAGGCTCAAGTCGCGCCCGCATGGTCCACCTCCGTGGACGAGCTCTTGCGACCGCTGCGCGATCCCGCAGCCGAGAAGGGATCCCCTTAATTCTCAAAAAGGAAACCCAAGTATGAAGCCCAAGACCCTGGTGACCGCGACCCTCGTGCTGATGGCCCTCCACGGACTCGGCCTGCTCTTCGGCGCTGGCGAGGCCGCGAAGATGGGCCTGCCCGACATCACCCCAGACGCCCTGAACATGGGTAAGGGGGCCTACGAGATCGCCGCGTTCTTCAATCTCTTCCTGGCCGCGGTGCTCTTCCAGGCCCGAAAGCTCGACGCGACGGCCATACGCACCCTCTCCAAGGGCATCGCCATCGGCTACGTGGTGCTGACGGCTGGGGTCGTCTACCACATCTTCAGTCTGATCCCCGGCCAGGCCCCGCCAGGAGCCATGGGCGGCGTCTTCGGCGCCATCACCCTGTGGGCGCTCTACGTGGCGTTTGGCACCAAGGACGCTGAGCCGGACCCCTCCTAGGCGACTCCAGGATACGAGCCTGTCCCATGGGTGGTGGACACCGTCCAGCGCCCGTGGGCATCCTGAGTCCATGACGGACGGAAGATCGAACGAGCTGCTGCTGAAGGCCATGACCAAGCTCGCCCGAAAGCGCGACGAGGCGAGCCGCAAGTCCATGTACATGGTCCTGCTCCGCGCGACCCTGTGCGTGCCGACCGAGGACGATCCTGACGAGGCCGAGGGGGAGCGCTTCGCCCAGGAGGAGCCGCTCCATGGCCGCGACGTCTACGCGGCGTTCACGAGCCTCGACGAGCTCTCTCGCTGGCGTCCGGAGAGCGCAGACCACACGACGATGACGGGGGCGGAGTTGGTCACGATCCTCGCGACCTGCGACTTCGCCTCCCTGGTCATCAATCCGGGCGGAGATGTCCGCGGCGAGCTCTACAAGCACGAGGTCCAGATGCTAGCGGAGGCCGTCCCTCGCCTTCGTGCCTGGCGAAACCCTCCAGAGGACTGAGCCTTAGACCAGAGGACAACCCTCAGGGCGCTCGCAATCACCACCGTCAGCCGAGGGGAGCTTACGTGGCTCACCCGGGCCTGGGACCAGGTCGCAGGCACGCGGAATATTCGCCTCATCGCAGGCGCAGCTGTTGCCCACGCCACCGCAGGAGCCCTGGAGCTCCCGGTTGGAGATCATGACGCCGAGGCTCATGGCGAACATGAGCATGGCGATGACGGCGATGGTGAGCATGAGCGTGGTGGTCACGTGCGTTCTCCGGGTTCATGAGGAGTCTTATCACACTCCCCAGGTCGGCCCTACCCTCTGGTGAGCGGCGGTCGGGCCTGAATGTTCAAGGTGAAGCCTGATGGGCGGAGTCCTGAGCGTCGTAGGCCTTCGTGGTCTTTCGCTCGGTCGGTTTCGTCGCGTCTGGACGCGTGAGGAAGAGGGCCGCGACGCCCAGCCGCTCGGCCAGGGCGTGCCCCTCATCAGCTCCCAGGACATAGAGCGCCGTCGCGAGCGCGTCGGCGGTCATGCAGGACGGATGAACCACGCTCACGGAGCCCAGACCGTGGCTCACGGGCTCGCCCGTGCGCGCGTCGAGGATGTGGGTGATGACCTTGCCGTCGACCAACCGGGAGTTTCGGTAGTTGCCCGAGGTGGCGATGGAGTGGTCCTTGAGCGGTACGCGCTCGGCCACGTCCTGGGCCCCGCCGTCGGGATGCTCGACGCCCACGGTCCAGAGCTGCCCTTTTCGATTGGCGCCACGCGCCCGCACCTCGCCGCCGACCTCCACCAGATAGCGGCCATGGCCCAGGCCCTCGATGGCGGACCCGATTCGGTCCACAGCGTAGCCCTTGGCGATAGCCGAGAGGTCGATATAGACGCCGGATGCCTTCCGCGTGACGGTCATTCCGGTGGCGTCCAGCGTGACCTTGTCCATCCCCACGCGGGCCTTGGCCGTCTTGAGGGCCTCATCGGTGGGCGGTTGTACCAGGTCGGGACCAAAGCCCCAGGCGTTCACCAGCGGGCCGATCGTGACGTCGAACGCGCCTCCGGAGAGGCCATGCACGCGCTGGGCCTCCTGCATGACCTCGAGGAGCTCCGATGAGATGGGCATCGGTCCTGTGGATCCGTCGGCGTTAAGCTTGGAGAGCGCGCTGTCGTCCTGGTAGGTCGACATCTGGGCGTTCACCAGCGCGATCTCCGCCGCGATGACGGCCTTAATGGCCGCCTGCTCCGCGCCGCCCTCCTGGGGTACGACCTTTACAGCGTATGACGTGCCGAAGGCGTCGCCCGTGAAGGCCCACTGCGAGGCCCCCGGGTCATCCGGTCGCCGCATCCACAGCGCCACGAAGAGCGCGAGCACGAAGAGCGCCGGGAAGACGAACCGACGAAGCGAGAGCGCCTCGTCGTCCGAGACCGCGTTGGACATGTCCTAGCCGCCGAAGTCGTCGAGCATGATGTTCTCGGGCTCGACGCCCAGGTCCTCCAGCATCTTGATGACGGAGACGTTCATCATCGGAGGCCCACAGAGGTAGAACTCACAGTCCTCGGGCGACGGGTGCTTGCTCAGATAGTTGTCCAAGAGCACCTGGTGGATGAATCCCGTGTAGCCTTCCTTGGAGCCCAGGGGCTGCCTGCAATCCGACGCCGGGTCGTCCCAGTTCTCCTCCTCAATGGGATCGGAGAGGGCCAGGTGCCACACGAAGTTGTCGTTCTCCTTCTGGATGTTGTCGAAGTGCTCGACGTAGAAGGCCTCCCGATAGCTTCGGGCGCCATACCAAAAGGAGATCTTGCGATCGGTCTTGATGCGTCGGAACTGATCGAAGATGTGCGACCGCATCGGCGCCATGCCGGCGCCGCCACCAATGAACACCATCTCGTTGGCGCTCTCCTTGGCGAAGAACTCGCCAAAGGGACCCGAGATCGTCACGTCGTCATCAGGCTTCAGGTCGAAGATGAACGAAGACATGATGCCGGGAGGGACCTTGGCCCAGTCGTTCGCCTCACGGTCCCAGGGCGGGCTCGCGATGCGGACGTTGAGCATGATGATGCCCTCCTCTTCTGGGTAGCTGGCCATGGAGTAAGCCCGCGTCACGGACTCCTTCACCTCGGAGACGAAGCCCCACATCTTGAACTTGTCCCAGTCGCCTCGGTACTCGTCTTCGATGTCGAAGTTCTCATAGCGAGCCACGTGGGGCGGACACTCGATCTGAATGTAGCCACCAGCTCGGAACGGGACCGCCTCGCCCTCGGGGAGCTCCAGGACGAGCTCCTTGATGAAGGTCGCCACGTTGTGGTTCGACTGGACCTTGCACTGCCACTTACGAACGCTGAAGATCTCAGGCTCCAGCTCGATGTGCATGTCGCCCTTGACCTTGACCTGGCACGAGAGCCGGCAGCCCTCGCGCTCCTCGCCGCGGGTGATGTGACTCACCTCGGTGGGGAGCATGGAGCCTCCACCGCTGTGGACGTTCACCTTGCATACGCCACAGGTGCCGCCGCCGCCGCACGCCGAGGGGATGAAGATCTTCTGGGCCGAGAGGGCGTTGAGCAGCGTGCTGCCCGCCGAGACGACCACGGGGTTCGATTCATCCTCGTTGATGACGATCTTCACGTCGGCCGTGTTCACGAGCTGGGCGCGAGCCAACATCAAGGCCATCACGATGGCCAGGATGACGAATAGGAACGCCGCTACACCAAGTCCTGCTGTGAGCATTTCGAATCCCCCTTACTAGAGCTGAATTCCGGCGAAGGACATGAAGCCGATGGCCATCAAGCCCGTCACGATAAAGGTGATACCCAAGCCCCGGAGCCCCTCCGGGACGTCGCTGTAGCGCATCTTCTCGCGGATGGCCGCAAGCGCGATGATGGCGAGCATGAAGCCCAGCCCGGAGCCCAGTCCGAAGACCGTGCTCTCCACCAGCGTGTAGTCACGCTCCACCATAAAGAGCGCGGACCCGAGGATGGCGCAGTTCACGGCGATGAGCGGCAAGAAGACGCCCAGGGCCGAGTAGAGCGCCGGCGCGAACTTGTCGATGGCCATCTCAACGACCTGCACCGTGGCCGCGATGAGCCCGATGAACGACAGGAAGTTGAGGAAGGACAGGTCGACGGTCGCGTAGTCCTCGGAGAGCCAGACGAGGGCGCCCTCCTTGAGAATGTAGGTGTAGACCAGGTTGCTCAGCGGGGTGCAAAGACCCACGACGAACACCACGGCGGCGCCGAGGCCGATGGCCGTCTCGACCTTCTTGCTGACCGCCAGGAAGGAGCACATGCCCAGGAAGAACGCCAGGGCCATGTTCTCTACGAAGATCGCCTTTACGGCGAGGCTGATAAGCTCTTCCATGGCTTAATCCTCCGTCACTTGCTCGGGCTTCCACACCCGAACGAACCAGATGAAGATCGCGATTAGAAAAAAGGCCGCTGGTGAGAGGACCATGAGGCCGTTAGGGAGGTACCACCCGCCCTCGCTCGCCAGGGGCATGACCGTCACTCCGAACAGCGTTCCTGAGCCGAAGAGCTCTCGGAAGAAGCCAACGAAGAGGAGCACCAACCCGTAGCCGAGCCCATTGCCCACGCCGTCGATCAGGCTGGCCACAGGGCCGTTCTGCATGGCGAAGGCCTCGGCGCGACCCATGACGATGCAGTTGGTGATGATGAGCCCCACGAAGACCGACAGCTGCTTGCTCGTCTCAAAGAGGAACGCCTTGAGGATCTGGTCGGTCACGATCACCAACGACGCGATGATCGTCAGCTGGACGATGATGCGAATGCTGGGTGGGATGAAGTTCCTGAGGATGCTCACCGAGAGGTTCGACAGCGCCATGACGGCGACCACGGCGATCGACATGACGACCGCGGTCTCCATCTTCGTCGTCACCGCCAACGCCGAGCAGATGCCGAGCACCTGAAGAGCGATGGGGTTGTTGTCGAACAGTGGGTCGAGCAGGACTTGCTTGTTGCTTGTGCTCATTGATTACCTCCACGCCCTCAAGAGGGGCGCACCGCCACGTTCTGGATGTACGGACCGAAGCCATCGTCGCCGAGCCAGAAGCGCAGCAGATAGGTGACACCGTTGCCGGTGATGGTCGCTCCAGAGAGCCCGTCGACGGCGTGGTCCTTGCCGTCGCCACCCGACTTGAGCACCGCGATCTTCACCTTGTCCCAGCTCTTGGGGTCGCTGCCCAGCGCGCCAAAGGCGAGCTTGCCCGGCCACTTGGCCTTCCACTTCGGGTTGTCCACCTCGCCGCCCAGACCGGGCGTCTCCAGGTGGGCGTAGAAGGTCAGGCCCTTGATCTGGTTGCAGTCAGGCGCCATAGCCACGAAGCCGTAGAGCGTCGACCAGAGCCCCTTCCCCTCCACCGGGAAGATGTACTGGGTGAGCTCAAAGCCCGAGCCGTCCTCGCCCATCTCGTTCTTCGAGACCTGATAGACGACGGCCTTGTTGGGGATCCGCTGCACGCCGGCCAGGTTCTTAGGCGCCGACTTGCTGACCGCGGGGTCCTTCTTGGCCTTCTGCTGGTCGTAGGTGGCGACCGTCTTCGTCGCCTCCTCGTCGATATTTCCTGTCTCGAGGTTCACGACGACCGCGCGGATGCGCTTGCCAAACAGAGTCTGAATCTCCGCCGGCTGAAGCATATCGCCTTCTTTCATGAGACCCGCGACGCTCAGGACCTTCTTCTGGCGGTCGAGGACCTTGTTGACCTCTTGCCGCTCTTTGAGACCGACCGCAGAGCCCGACACGATCACCGAGCAGATCAGACAGATCACGGCGCAGAAACCAAGAATATACGTGACGCTGTTACGCTGCATGGCGCGCCAACCTCCGCTTGATATTGGCCTTCACGAACCAGTGGTCGATGAAGGGCGCGAACATGTTCATGAACAGAATGGCGAGCATCATGCCCTCCGGATACGCCGGGTTGATGACGCGCACCAGGATGACCATGACGCCAATCCCGAACCCGTAGATGAGCTTCCCCATCTCCGTAAAGGACGAGGACACCGGGTCGGTCGCCATGAAGACGAGGCCGAAGGCCCAACCGCCGAGGACGATGTGCCAGTGGAACGGCACCGCGAACATCTGGTTGGTGTCGGACTCGATACCGTGAAGCAGTGTGGCCGTGAGGTACGTTCCGACGAGGACGCCTACCATGGTGCGCCAGGAGCCTACCTTGGTGACGACGAGGACAAGCGCCCCGAGTATGCAGGCGAGCGCTGAGGTCTCACCCATGGAGCCAGGTACGAGGCCTATGAAG
>CALCNF010000263.1 GCA_937897815.1 uncultured Pseudomonadota bacterium
CACAGGCCGGCGGCGCCCGTCCACGCCTGAATGAACGACGGCTGTGAGGAACGTCACGGACGGCGAAGTGCGGCTGACTGGACGCGAGATGCCTGAACCCGCAAAATACGGGTCTGTTGAATTACGATCGCGATGGGGTCCAGGGCGGGGGTGCTGCTGTTTGGTTCCCATCGCGCGGTCTAGTGCCGGCCTTCCAAGGACGCGATCATGCGAACTCTGACCACCCTCCTCTTTCTCGCTCTCCTCTCTCTGGTCGTCGCCTGTGCCGACACCGGTGAGGCGGAGGTCACCGCGCTTCCGATTCCCGCGGAAGACGCCACGACCCAGGAGGACACGAGCGATCCTGATGTGACCGACTCGGACGCCACGGCTGGAGACACCTCCGGCGGAGACACGGCGACCTTTGAAGACGACTGCGGTGACGGCATGATCTGCATCCTGGGAGAGTGCAAAGAGCGCTCGTCCGCCACCTCATGCATCGTCTTCGGGCAGTGCTGCGATGGCGACGCAGATGACTGCGCCTTCGGCTCCGACGGCTGCTTCTGTGACGAGAGCTGCCTCGACTCGGGCGATTGCTGTCCGGACGCATGCGCGGCCTGTGGGATCTGCAATGATGATGGGAAATCCATCGCCCCCACCTGCGACGAGTGCGTCGACACGGCGTGCGGTGACTGCGCCGGTTGCGTGCCGGCCGTGAGCCCCTGCGATGAAGAGGGTGAGGACTGCGCGGACGAAGGCGCCACCCGGTGTGGTGAGGATGAGAGCGGACACCTCATCGAGGTCTGCACCCAGCTCGACGCCTGTCGCCGATGGGTCGTCGACACCTACTGCGCCGACCTGAACTTCTGCACGGAGGTGCCCGACGTATGCGTCGACGGAGTTTGCGTGGCGGACGGGGACCCGGCAGCGGCCTGCCCCACGCCTGACGACCCCTGCGTCACCGCTACCTGTGATCCGGGCTCGGGCGCTTGCGCCGAGGAGGCGGTGGCCGAGTTCGCGCCCTGCGACGACGGAAGCCTCTGCACGGTCAACGAGCAGTGCTTCAATGGGGAGTGTGTGGGCAACAACCTCGGTGACGTGGAGGGCGCCAAGTCCACGGACTACTTCACTGACAGCGACGTCTACTACATCGATCTGGAGGACATCGGGACCACCGACAAGCTCGATGGCTACGCCTGCTCCGAGGAGGGGATGAACCACTCGGGCAGCGAGTTCTCCATCGAGGTAGCCCACACGTATGACTTCACGGACGTGTCGATCCTCGTGGGCCTTGAGCTGCAGAACGCGGCCGATGTGGGCAGCGAGTACGTCGACATCGCGGTTCTGAGCAAGATCCCAGGGACCTGCTGGCCGGACGCCTGCCTGTTTGGGGCCTGGATGGACGATCAGGGCCGGGTGGATCTCGCGCTGCCGGTCGAGGAGCCCAACCAGACCTGGACGCTCGTCGTGGACGGTCGCGACGGCTACGAGGGCCCCGTGCGCATGGCCGTCTCCTACTGGGATTCCCCCGTCGTAGAGTCCTTCTGCGGTAACGGTGAGGATGATGATGGAGACGGAAACGTCGACTGTGAGGACAGCGACTGCTTCGATTCGGATCTGTGCGGAACCGAGACCATCTGCGACGACGGCGCGGACAACGACGCCGACGGCTTTGATGACTGCTCGGATGTGGACTGCATGGATCAGCCCATCTGCCTGCCCGAGCAGGACTGCGAAGGAGACAGCGACACGGACGGCGACGGCCTCACCGGCTGCGATGATCCGGACTGCAACGGCTCCGGCTCTTGCGGAGAGGTGGTGGAGTGCGCCGACGCGATCCCGATCTCCTGCTTTGAGACCTTGACGAACCAGACCCTCGTGGACGGCTTTAACACCTTTACGGGGGTGGAGATCCCCGCTTGCGGTGATGCCGGCAAGGAGACCTTCAACACCCACAAGCAGCTGGTCTATCACGTTCAGCTTCCCGAGGGCTGCACCGGCTTCGGTCCCAAGATCTCGCCGCAGCAATTCCAGTCGGTGTACGCGTTTGGACCCGATTGCGCCGAGGGCGCCTGCGACAACGCAGGCTACGCTGGCTTCGGTTCAGGTTCGGCCGGCGCGGTCTTCGACAGCTACCTCAACGAGGGCTGGATTGTCGTCGCCGTGCCCGATGGTGACTCGGCCGCGATCGCCAACACGCCCTTCGAGATCACCCTGAACTGCATGTGCGAGTAGCTGGCTAGACGGCTCGGCGCCCCGGCGCCGAGCCAAGCCAGTGAAGCTCGTTGTCGAGCCAAGCGCTCGGCTTCAGGTCCGCGAGGGCGTCCATAGCGTCGTAGAGGTCCGCCTCCTGGAGGACCGTGGCGTCCTCCAGCGTGCGCGCCTGCCCGACGGCCGGTGTGTTCTGCTGGCCGATGACGCGCACGGTGGCGCCAGGGAGCGCGTCGATGACGTCTCCCTGGATCTGTCGGCAGTAACCGCCGTAGGTCCGATCGTTCTGCGCGATGAGCACGCGGCCTGTCCGGCGCGCGCTCTCGAGCACGGCGTCCCGGTCGTAGGGGATCAGGGTTCGCAGGTCCAGGACGTCCGCTTGGAGTCCCCGGTTCTCTGCGAGCGCCTTGGCTGCGCTCTGAGCCATCCATCCTGCCCAGCCCCAGGAGACGACGGTGATGTCTGAACCTGTGTGCCGCCGCGCGGCCTTCCCAAAGGGGATCTTGTAGTCCTCGATGGGCAGCTCGGCGCCGGAACGCTTGAGCTCGCGCAGCTCCTTGGCGTCCTCCGGCTCACCGGGCAGGGCGCGACCAATCTTCATGCGGTACAGGCGCTTGCTCTCAAGCTGGAGCACGGGGCCCTTGTACTCGGCGGCGGTCCTGAGGAGCCCGTAGGCGTCGTAGGAAGAGGTGGGGTGGATGATCACCAGCCCGGGGACGTTTCCGTAGAATCCGTCCACGCTCATGGAGTGGTAGGCCGCGCCGCCCTGGACCGGGTCCACGGGCATGCGCACCGTCATGTTCGCCGCGCTCTGGCCGGCCGTCGTCCAGTACAGGTTGCCCATATGAACGAACCAGTGAAGGCAGTTCAGGCTGTAGTCACCGAATTGGATCTCGGGCAGCAGGGCCAGATCCGAATGAAGCGCGGCGCCGAGGGCCGTGCCCACGATCATGGGCTCGTTGATCGGCGCGTCGCGCACGAGCTCGGGATACTTCTCGCGCAGGCCGGCGCTCACCTGAAAGATGCCCCCGCGATGTCCAACGTCCTGACCCCACATGGCGGCCTGTCCGGTAGCCAGAGTCCGATCGAGGGCCAGGTTCAGGGCCTCGTTGATCTGGACCCGCGTGGTGCGGTCATCCGCAGCCTCAGGCTCGATGACGCTGGGGTAGGGGGGATGGACGTGCTGCCAGAGGTCACCCGCCTGCGGGCTCGGTGAGGGCTCCTCACGAACCTCCGCGACGGTCTCGCGGACGCGGCTGAGCGTCTCCTCCATGATCGTGCCGAGCTCATGGACCTCAAAGTAGCTCTTGCGCTTGTCGAGCTCGTGGCGCTGGAAGACGGCCTCCTCGGCGAGGAGGCCCTCTCCGATGAGCCAGGAGCCGAACTCCAACAGGGGATCTCGGGCCTCGTAGTCGAACTGACCGCCCGAGGAACTGGAGTGTCCCATCAGACGCGGTACCTCGACGTGGAGGATCGCGGAGCGGCCTTCGCTCAGCACGGCCTCAGCCGCCTGACGGGTCACCGAGTAGGTGTCGATGAAGTCGTGCCCATCTGCATGGAAGTACTGGAGGTCGAAGGCCCGTGCGTAGGTGGCGTAGTCCCGGATCCCGCGACCGTCCTCGGGTCGGACCGTGATCGCCACCTCGTTGTCCGTGACGATGATGAGCAACGGCAGCTTCCAGATCGAGGCGGCCTGCATGGCGTCATGCATATCGCCCTCTGCCGTGGTGCCGTCGCCGACGATGCCGACGGCGAGCCCGCGCTGCCCTTTGACCTGGAGGCCGCGCGCATAGCCGGCGGCCTTACCCAGCTGCATACCCACGGGGCTCTGAACGGGCTGAATTCCGTACTCGGGCATGCACAGGTGCATCACCATCTGGCGCCCATTGGAGTGGGGATCCGTGACCCGGGAGAGGGCCTGCTGGAAGTAGCCGCGGCAGAAGTCGTCGCGGCCCTGAAGTGCGAGGTTCATCGAGGCGAGCGCGTCGCTTCGGTAGTGCAGGAAGAGGCCCAGATCTCCAGGCTCCTCCGCGTCCTCTCGGATGACATGATGAAGCGCCAGCGCGGTAGCCGTCCCGTGGACCTCCTCTCCAGGACCGCCGATCCAGAACTCCACGCCCTCGCCGCGACCCTTCATGGTCATGCACTGGATGATCGCGGCGCGCGTCTCCAGGGCGACGTTGTAGGCCTGGGTGAGCTGGGCTTCGCTCAGGCCGGCGCGCGCAGAGGAGGCCTCGGCCGAGGCGTCTGCGCTCCAGGTGGGGTTCGTAGAGAGGTTCGTTGTGCTGGTCGACACAGAGGCCCCGTAGGGACAGAGGTTCACAGAGAGGCTCCGAGAGTTCGGAGCGGGTCGGCACCGCCATGCCGAGCGTCCTCCTAGCACACCGGAGTTCGGCTCGCCAAGGGTCGGCGCAACTTGCACGCCTGATGAGGGCCCTGTGGCGCTGGTCA
>CALCNF010000264.1 GCA_937897815.1 uncultured Pseudomonadota bacterium
ACTGACTCACATGGGTGTAGATCTGCGTCGTCGCCAGGTCGGCGTGGCCCAGCATGGACTGGACGGCTCGAAGGTCGGCGCCCCCTTCCAGGAGGTGAGAGGCGAAGCTGTGACGCAGCTTGTGTGGAGAGACATCGTCCCCAAGCCCAGCGGCGCGCGCGTAGCGCTTCAAGTTCTTCCAGAAGCCCTGCCGGGTCATCCGTCGACCTCGTGCCGTGATGAAGACCTCGGCCGGGAGGCGTCGCAGACCTTTCTTGGTGGCGCGGTCCAGGAAGGCCTGACGACCGACCTCAAGGTATCGGGTCAGGCGGGCGATCGCGTGCTCACCCACGGGGACCAGGCGCGTCTTGGAGCCCTTGCCCGTCACTCGGACGATCCCGCGATCCAGGTCGAGCTCCGAGACCTTCAGGTTCACCAGCTCGGTCACTCGAAGGCCTGTGGCGTAAAGGAGCTCGATCATGGCCGCGTCCCGCAGGGCGTGGGGGGTCTCCCCCACCGGCGCCTCCGTCAGGGCTACAGCGTCGCTTTTACCAAGCACGCGCGGCAGGGGACGACCGAGGCGGGGCGAGGGGATGAGCTCGCTTGGGTCATCGGCGCGAACCCGCTCGCGCACCAGGAACCGACAGAAGCCCCGGACCGCGCTCAAGGTCCGGGCGGCGCTGCGGGCCGACAGCCCCTCGTGATCGCGCAACCAGGCCAGGAAGCGCTCAATATCATCGCGCGCCAGTGTCTCAGGGCGCGTGCGGGAGGGCAGGTGCTGAACGAGACGCTGGAGGTCACGGGCATAGGAGCTGACCGTGTGGGGGCTCAGGTTCCGCTCCAACCGAAGATGGAGCAGGTAGCTGTCGATGTAGGCGTCCATAGGGCCTGAGTATGGCGTCAGCCCGGGGCGGCCTCCAGTTTCACGGTCGCCTCCTTCAGGGAGCGCGGCTTACGTGGCCCTATTCGAAGCGCCGTGGCGATGCTCAAGCCACGCCCAGCAACTCAGGAGGACCGTGCCTACAGCGGCGGCGGTCATAAAGAGCGCGTCGTCGCCCATCGCGTCTGCGTAGGTGCCCGCGAGGGGCGCGATCGAGAGGCCACAGATGTCCCAAAGGCCCGTGTAAAAGGCGAGGCTAGCCCCACGTTTGTGCTCGGGGACCCGCGAGACGACCTGGCTGACCAGCACCGGGAATGTGTAGCCATGGGACATCCCTGCGAGCACAGCCGCGACGTGAAAGGCGCTCTCGCTCTCCGCCTGCGCGATGACGAGGCAGGACAGGACGTACAGTCCAATGGACGGAGCGACCATGTTGTGGGTCCCAAGCCTGTCGGGAAGCTTGGCTCCAAAGAGGCGCACCGAGGCGGCGGCGAGTGCATATCCGAACCAGATCTTGGAGGGGAACTGGAGCCCGGAGGACTCAGCGGTCACCGTCGCAAAGACAAAGAAGACGCTCACGAGGCTGGCGAAGGCGATGGTCGCGATCCAAACCGATCGAAGATCGCGGGCCAGAAGCGTGCTCCAGATGCTCTCGCCTCGCTCGCTCGCCTTCACTTGCTGGGGTCTCTCCTCAGGCACCAGCGCCAAGAAGACCAGTGAGACGAGCATGACGATGGCGACCGTCGGTATGAAGGTCCTGATCTCGGGTCCAGTCACACCGAGGGAGGCTGCGATGGGGTTCACCATCAGAGGTAAGAGTCCGGAGATTCCAAACAGGGCGATCCCCTCGGTCCGGCGCGCGGCGGGCACGACGTCCGAGGCGAGGGCGAAGTAGGAGGTGAACATCGCTCCCACCCCGATGCCGATGAGGATACGGATGCCGTAGATGAGCGGACCGATTGAGTCGACCAGGATGATCAGCGCCATGCCGGTGGCTGCGCAGAGCGTTCCAGCAAAGATCACAGGCTTTCGGCCCACTCGGTCCAGCGCCCAGCCGACCGCGGGCCGCAAGAGCAGGCCGCCGATGCTGGCGCAGGCCATGATCATCCCGATCTCGGAGCGCGACGCCTCGAGGTGATGGAGAAAGAGCGGCAGCAAGAGCATGGACGAGAAGCCCAGGCCTTGCAGCAGGTGGGCCAGGGTCACCATGACAAACGGCCGCGTTACGAGACGCGTCGAGTCGGTCATCCCTCTTCGACCAGCCCTTTCAGCTCGTAGAGGAGGGCGTGGGCCTCGCGCGGGCTCAGCTCGTCCGGGTCGGCCGCCTCCAGCCGCTTCCGGATCTCCTGCGCGCTCGGGTCGCTCGCGAACAGGGAGAGCTGCCAGCCGGCCTGCGGAGCGGGAGCCTCAGGCCCCTGGGCGAGCCGCGGTCGACTGTTGCGATCAAGCGCCGTCGCCTCCAGGTTCTCCAGCACGCTTCTGGCGCGCTCCACCACGCTATCGGGCAGGCCCGCGAGCCGCGCGACCTGGATACCGTAGCTGTGGCTCGTTCCCCCCGGGATCAGCTGCCTCAAGAACACAATGTCGTCCTTCCAGCGCTTCACGGCGATGGAGACGTTGCGAACCCGACCCAGGGTGGCGGCGAGCTCCGTGAGCTCATGATAGTGGGTCGCAAACAGGGTCCGGGCCCCGACCTGCTCATGAATGTGCTCCGCCACCGCCCAAGCGATGGAGACACCATCGTAGGTGGAGGTGCCTCGGCCAATTTCGTCCAGGATCACCAAGCTGCGCTCGGTCGCGTCCTCCAGGATCGCGGCCGTCTCGGTCATCTCGACCATGAACGTCGATTGTCCTCGCGCCAGGTTGTCAGACGCACCCACGCGGGTGAAGACCTGGTCGACGACGCCGATGTGCGCGCTATCTGCTGGGACAAAGCTTCCCATCTGGGCCAGGACGGTGATGAGCGCCACCTGACGCATCACGGTCGACTTACCCGACATGTTGGGGCCCGTCACGATGAGCACCTGCTCGTCGCTCGAGTCCAGGCGCGTGTCGTTGGGAACGAACTCCCCGGTGGGCATCAAGGCCTCGATCACTGGGTGACGACCGCCCACGATCCCGATGACATTGCTGTCATCGATAACGGGTCGCACGTAGCCACGTCGTTGGGCCAGCTCGGCGAGTCCGCAGAGCACGTCCAGCTGGGCGAGTCGATCCGCGGTCGACTGGATGGGTGGTCCGAGCTCCGCCAGGGCGTCGCGAACCGTGTCGAAGAGCTCGTGCTCCAGAGCCACGCGCCGGTCATGGGCTCCCAGGACCTTCTCTTCCCTCTCCTTCAGGTCGGCCGTGTAGTAGCGCTCCGCGTTGGCCAGCGTCTGCTTTCGTAGCCAGGTGTCAGGCACGAGGTCCAGGTTGGACTTCGTCACCTCAAGGAAGTAGCCAAAGACGTTGTTGAACCGAATCTTCAGGCTGCTGATACCCGTCTCTTCCCGGAGCTCATCAGCGTAGGCCGCGAACCAGGCCTTTCCGTCCCCCGCGATCTCGATGAGCTCGTCGAGCTCATCGTGATGGCCTTCGCAAATGACTCCGCCGTCTTTCTGGCTGGGCGGAGGATCATCGACCAGGGCGTCGCGGACGAGCCGAGTCGCATCCTCGACCGGGTCCAAATCCTGAGCCATAGCGGCCAGGATTGGATTCCCTGTGGCCTGAAGCTTGGCCACGAGATCCGGCACGCGCTCCAGGGAGGAGGCGAGGGCGACGACGTCTCGGGGGGTCGCGGAGCCCGCCACCGTCCTCGTCACGAGGCGCTCCAGGTCGTGGACGCCCTGCAGGTACTCCCGAACGTCCGAGCGGGTCATCGGGTCCTCGACGAACGCTTGAACGATGTTCAGGCGGGACTCAATGGTCTCGGGGTCCCGCAGGGGATAGAGCATCCATCGCTTGAGCTTTCGACCGCCCATTGCGGTCCGTGTCTGATCGAGCAGACCCAGGAGAGAGCCCTTGCGTCGTCCATCAGCGAGTGTGCGCAGGAGCTCGAGATTTCGCACGGTCTCGGCGCCCAGGCGCAGGCTCGCGTCCAGGTCTTCTGTCTGCAGGGGCTGCAGGGGCAGCGCGCCGGCCTTCTGGGTGTCGCTGAGGTACGCGTCGACCATCGCGCCTGCGTCCAGGAGCAGCTCTCCCTGGATCGGGGGAGCGGCCATCGGGCTCAAGACCACGCCATCTAAACGCGGTTGAATGCTCTCCAGGAGCACCTTGTCTTCGGCATCGACGAGGAGCTCCGCCGGCTCGATGCGGCCGAGCTCGCTCATGGCCCGATCCAGGTCGTCGACCGTGGCTACGCGGCGTTCGCCCGTCGAAGCGTCGACCCAGGCGAGGCCCACGCGGTCGCTGTCCGGGAGCCTGCGGACGGCCGCCAGGAAGTTGTTCGTGCCTCGCTCAAGGACCCGCTCGTCGAGCACGACACCCGGCGTGATGACCCGAACGACCTCTCGCTTGACGATCCCCTTCGCCTTTCTTGGGTCCTCCACCTGCTCGCAGATTGCGACCTTTCGGCCGGCCGCCAGGAGCTTGGGGACGTACGACCACAGCGCGTGATGGGGAACTCCGGCCATGGGGATCGGGTCGGCGTCGTTCTTGTTCCGACTCGTGAGGGTGAGCTCCAGAAGCCTGGCGGCCTCGACCGCGTCCTCGAAGAACATCTCGTAAAAGTC
>CALCNF010000265.1 GCA_937897815.1 uncultured Pseudomonadota bacterium
AGCCCGAGTTCAAGGACTATGCCCAGGCGATCGTGACGAACGCCCAGGCCCTGGCCGACGCGCTTCTCGAGGAGGGCTTCGGCGTGGTCTCGGGTGGCTCGGATAACCACCTCGTGCTCTTCGACGCGACACCTCGCGGCATCACGGGCAAGCCGCTCGCCGTCGCGATGAATCGCGCTGGCCTGGTGGCGAACTACAACAACATCCCCTTCGATCCGAGGCCGCCCATGGACCCGAGCGGAATTCGAGTGGGGACGGCCGCCGTGACCAGCCGTGGCTTCGGGCCCGCCGAGATGCGTCAGATCGCACAGTGGATCGGGCAGACCGCCTCTCAGGCCGACAACGCGTCGGCGCTTGAGGGCATCGCCCGTGAGGTCCGGGACCTGTGCCTTCAGCACCCTGCCCCGGGGATTCGAATCTCGTAGCCCCGTGAGGCGCTGGCGTCGGCCCGAGAATGGGCGCTGAACAACGGAAGGCATAAGCCCCCGTGCGGACTCGCGCGAGGCCGCGCGGACGACCTGCGAGCGCGCTCACGCGACGCCCCCGGTTTTCTTGGCTCGCCAAGCGATGTAGTCTTGCGGCCACGATGGGCGATTCAGGCAACGATAAGGGCGAGGCGGGTCGGCCTGCCAACACGCGAGCTCCGGAGCTCACGGAGACGCCTGCGACCGCGGTAACGCAGGTCCGCCGTAACACCAGCCCGAAGCGAGGGGTGCGAGCGAGCACCGCCGTGCTGGACGACGGAAGACCTCGCGGCAAAGCTCCGTCCGAGCGAAAGCGAATCTCTACACTGGGCTCCTCACGGATGAGTCGCAGCGTACAAGAGGCGCCAGTGGCTGGTAGCGACGCTGCCGTGGCGCTGTTGTCGTTGCCTGGTGAGCGTGCCTTCGACGAGAGCCGAGCACGCCAGGATGGCAAGTACCTGCTGGGGCAGATCCTTGGCGAAGGCGGCATGGGCCGGGTGTACGCCGCGAAGGATGTCGACCTTGGGCGCGTCGTCGCGCTCAAGACGCTCCGTGACGTGAACAAGAGCGACCCGAATATGATTCGCGCGTTGCTCTTCGAGGCGCGGATCACTGGGCAGCTGGAGCACCCTCATATCGTGCCTGTCCATGACGTGGGCGTCCTCTCGGACCACACGGTCTATTACACCATGCAGCTCGTCGGCGACCTGTCTCTGAAGGACGTGCTCTTTCAGGTCCGCGATGGGAATGACTACGCCAAGCGCACCTACACGCTTGGCCGCCTCCTGAGCTATTTTCGGGGCATCTGCATGGCGATGGAGTACGCCCACGATCGAGGTGTCATCCATCGAGACCTGAAGCCTGACAACGTGCTCCTGGGCGCCTACGGCGAGGTCCAGATCATGGACTGGGGCATCGCTCGGGTGCTCCCTGATGGGCCCGACAATCCGGGGTATTTCGCTGGAGCGCGTGAAGAGCCAGGCGTCGTCGCAGGCACACCTCACTACATGTCGCCAGAGCAGGCCCGCGGAGAGACCCACCATGTCGACGCGCGGAGCGATGTCTACTCCCTGGGCGTCGTCCTCTATCAGATCCTGACGTTGGACCTGCCTTACGGTGCCACAACGACACGCGACCAGATGGACCAGCTCAAGACGCAGCCTGTCGCGCCGCCCTCTGAGCGAGCGCCAGGGCGCGAGATCCCGCCCGAGCTGGAGCGCATCTGCATGAAGGCGCTCGCTCCCGAGCGCGAAGAGCGCTACGCCACCGCAGCCGACCTCTGGGCCGACATCGAGTCCTATCGTGAGGGACGCAAGGAGGCTGAGCGACTCTTGTCCTATGCCGAGGAGCAGACCTCGGTGGCTGAGAACGCCAAGCGCCGCTACCTGGATGTGGCGAACCGCTACGACGATGTCGGTGAGCAGGTCGCCGCGGACGCGCAGAACGCACGGCACTTTGACTCGCTTGAGGCGAGGCGAGGCGCCTGGCAGCGGAAGCTGGAGGCCGACCAGCTCAGCCTCGTGAAGGCGCGGGCCTTCGCGGAGGCGGTCACGGGCTACAATCAGGCCCTGGCCTACATGAGCAATCATCCGCCGGCGCTTGAGGGGCTCTCGGAGCTGTATACGCTCAAGGCGCAGGAGGCCGAGAATCAATCGGATTACGAGACGATGATTCTCTATGGAGACATGGCGCGTAACGCGAGCCGCCGAACGGGGGCCGATGACCGGGCGACCGTCTCGATTCGAACCTATCCGCCAGGCGCGAAGCTCACGCTGGTCGAGCTGACCGAGGGGGAGACCGACACCTCCACGAAATCCCGCGAGCTGGGCACGGCGCCGATCGCTGACGTGCGAATCGACTCAGGTTCCTACATGGTGAGCGCGAGTCTGCCGGGCTTCCGCGAAACACGTCAGCCTGTCGTCGTTCGCGGCGGGCAGCACGTGCCGATTCTCGTCAGTCTGAACCCCTGGTCCTCCTCCGTTCCGACGGTGGCGAGGGCCGACGAGCTCACGGCCCTCAAGCAGGCCTACAGGTCTTGCACCGTGGAGCGAAAGGTTCGCGCGATGGTCATCTCCAGCGAGGCGGGGTTGGGGAAGCAAGGGTTGCTGGCCCAGTTCCATCGCCACATGGAGGAGCTGCCCGAGGTGGTCATTCATGGGTTCGTGTCGTGCGAGAGCCTGCATCGCCACGTCCCGTTTTACGGTCTCTCCGCCTTGCTGCGTTATCGCTTCGGGATCGGGCCCCACGACACCAAAGCGGCGATTCGACGGCGACTGGAGGCGGGCGTCGCGCAGGTCTTCGCGCTCGGTGGAGGCGGGGCCGACGAGGCCGACGAGCCAGAGATCCTCTCCATCGTGCAGCACCTGAGTCTCTTGCCAGGCCTCGGCGCAGAGCGAGGCGAGCTCGCGTCGCCTGACCTCACCTTCAAGGTCTTCGATGCTGTGACTCAGTTGTTCCTGCGTTGGGCCGCCGAATATTCAGTGATGCTGGTCATTCAGGGCATCGACAACCTGGACCGCCTGAGCCGCGATTGCCTTGTCTATGCGGCGCGCAAGCTCAAGGGGCATCCGCTCTTTTTCCTCGGGTTCGCGACCGCGCACCACGTGAACGTCCCGGTCGAAGAGCAGATGCGCTTGCGGCCCTTGGACCTGGCTGGAGTCCGCAGCCTCTTGCAGCTTCTCTTTAAGGGGCCGGTGGACATGGCCGTCCTGGACCTGGTCTTTCGAAAGGCTGGCGGCAACCCTTTTCATATCCTCGAATGCGCGAGGCTCCTCGAGACGGAGGGCTGGGTAGACTGGCGCGGGACGCAGTACTGTCTCGTGGGTGGAAATGAGGCCCCGGCGCGGCTCGAGCGGCTTCGCATGGAGGACGTCCTTCTCTACAGCATTCGGGATCTGAGCGAAGCCGCCCTACTCCTGCTGCGCACGGCGGCGGTTTGTGGCCGCGTGTTCTGGGGCGAACAGCTGGAGCAGGTGCTGGGGAGGCCCGTGGAGGAGGACCTGCGCATGCTCGCCGATCGTGAGCTCATTGTTCAGGCACCCTTGAGCCGAATCGAGGGACAGAGAGAGTACTCGTTCCGATACGTGCAGGTTCAGCGCGCCCTGTACCGAGGGCTCGAGCCCCAGGCTCGGCGCGTGGCGCATGTGGCTGTCGCCGAGTGGCTGTCTGCGCGCGAGCGCCGGAGCCTTGCGGACGTCGCGCTCCTGGCCCATCACCTGGAGAGCGGTGGTCTCGAGGGCGAGGCCTCGGCGGAGCGCGCGAGGCTCTCAGGCGAGGCCCGCAGGTGGGAGCGGCCCGACGCTCCCCCTTGGTTCGCCTGGCCCTTGGATCCCACCAGCGGACTGGCGATCAAGATGCTCCTCGAACCTCACGAGACGCGGGACTGAGCGGCGCTCTCTAGAGGACGCCGTCTCGGCGTCGCCAGTCGAGCTCAGCCAGCGCGGCTCCGACGAGGTCCTCCACGCCCATGCCGTGCAGGGCGTCGACCTCATCAAGGCTACCGGTCTCGCCGTTTCTTCGGGGGCCCAGGAATCGGTATCCACGAATCCGCTGCAGGGCGCCCGGCATCCAGTCGCACGCGCTGGGCAGGTGATCTCCCGTGAGAATGAGCGGCGCGTTGACGTCAGCGTCTTCGAACAGCTCATGGAGATGGTAGGTGCGCGCTGGGTCATCCCAGGACTCAGGGTCCGCGGCGTACGCGTCCCAGCCACGCCAGAGGGCCTCGTAGCTCGTGACGTTCAGGATTCGGCTGCCGACGCCGTGCTCCTGTTCCAGTTGGGCCGCCGCTAGCCGGGCCTCGCGCAGCTTGCGCCCTGAGGCCACGAAGAGCACCGTAGGGCGCCCAACCTCGCGCCGGTCATCAGCGCCCACGAGCCAGTAGCCGCCGGAGACACAGGCTTCCGCGTGGTCCGTCGGCAGCTCCGCAGGTTGCTCTAGCGGCTGCGTGCTCAGCCTCAGGTAGGCGGCCTCCCCGTCCTCCTCCCACAGGCGGCGCAGGGCATGCCGATAGAGCACGTGCACGTCCTGCGCAAATCCGGGCTCGTAGGCAACGATTCCAGGCAGGTCCATGAGCATGCGCAGCGTCTGGAGGCTCTGGTGTGTCGCCGTTTCTCTGCTCAGTCCGGTTCCGCTCGGGGTTCCCACGGCCAAAAAGCGCGCGTCGGAGTAGGTCGCGTAATCGAGCTGGTTGAAGCCTCTCTCAAAAAACTTGTCGTACACCGTGACGATAGGCAGGACCGGCACCTTGCCCTCTATGACCTTCTTGCGACGCCCGAAGGCATAGGCCCACAAGAGCGCGTTGCCCTCCGCGATGCCCAGCGCGTGAAACTGCCCTGTTCGCTCGGGTCGCCAGTCGAAGGCGAGCTTTCGCTCTTCTCGGAGCCAGGCGTAGGTGTCCGGCAGGTCGCGAGGTGCGAACACCCCCGTCGCCTTGATGACCGGGCCCAGGTGAGTCGTCTGGCCAACATCCGGTGCGCCGAACTGAAGGTAAGGAGCGGCCACGCTCCGCAGCATCCCCAGGTTCAAACTCTGGAACGCCTCTCCGGTCGAAGACACCTTTCGGGCGCCAAGGGTCAAGCCCTCCAGAGCCTCGGTGAGCTGTGCCAGGGGCGGCTCCGCGTAGCCGTGGTCAGGCGCGTCCCAAAGAGCGCGCGACTGCTGCGCCAGGAGGGCACCTGCTGGGCTGCTGGGCTCCGGTCGTGGATAGGGCTCGCCCTCCGGGAGGCCGCGCTCACAGCCCCAGGCCGCGACTTCCTCGGAGGGCAACAGCATCCCGTGATTCTCCGGGTGCGCGGCGGCCGAGGTCTCATAGCCCTTGACGGTATGGGCGAGGATCACGACGGGGGCTCCGGTCCTCTGCCGCGCCTCCTCCATCGCGCCCGTCAACGCCAGGAGGTCGTGCCCTCCCAGGTGTCGAATCGCGCGCTCCAACTCCTCATCAGGGATCTCCCCGACGCATCGCGTGATCGCCTCGTGGTCCTCCTCCGTAATCACGCCTCGAGCGCGAAACAGCTCGGTCAGAGGCGAGGCCCCATCCGCGCTCAGCTCCTCTCCTGTGAGCAGGGCGCGGACCTGAGCGCCTGGGACCATCATCAGGCAATGGAACAGATCGTCAGGGAGCCGCTCCAGGACCTCGCGCAGCCGCGCGCCACCCGGCCGAGCAAACAGCTCCGTCGCCCGAGCTCCCCAGCGAAGCGAGATCACCGACCAGGACTGGCCTTGGAACTTGGCCTCGACCCAGTCATGGAGACTCCCAGCTGAGTCATCCATCACTCGGTCCAGGCTCTGACGATTCAGGTCGATGATCCAGACCAGGTTGTCCAGGCCCCAGCGTCCGGCGTCGTAGAGGCTCTCGTCGATCTGTCCTTCTGTGAGCTCGCCATCTCCTGACAACGCCCAGTAGGTGGAGGTCACCTCGGGAGCCTCCATATGCGTTCGCAGACCGCGGTTCTGGAGTTTCGCCCCGTATGCATCGTAGATCGCGGCGCACACGCCCAGGGCCTCGCTGGAGGTGGTGTAGTCCACAAACAGCGGGTTCTTCAGCTTGGTGGGATACGGCTGTGGGCCACCCATCTCACGTAGGCGCCCCATCTGATCCGTCGAAAGCCCTCCCATCAGATGCATCAGGCTGTAGAGCACGGGGGCCGCGTGGGGCTTGACCGCGATACGGTCCTCAGGGGCTCGCGCGTGAAGGTAGAGGGCGCACAAGATGTCCACGGACGACATGGAAGACGCCTGATGGCCGCCGACCTTTGGCTTCTTCCCGCGATTCGCGGGCTTGTTGTTCGCCCAGTCAATCATCGACAGCGCGCCCTTGGCGACGAAGTCTCTGGCGACCTGCATCGCCTCGAGCCTCTCCTGCGATGGTGTCTGGTGGTCCACGTCGGAGCGCTCCATGCTGAATCCCTCCCCCAGGCGATCCGCCGGCGAGGCTAGGGGCTAACGCCTCCGAGGGCAAGCGCCGAGCGCCGCGCCTCGGCGCGGCCTATCCGTAGAGTCTTCCGCAGTGGCTACAGCGCCATGTGGGCGGCTCGGATGCGTTCTGGCCGGGAGGTGGGCGGAGCTCTCCCGGAAGAATCTTGCGCATGGCGCGCCCACACGTGACGCAGCGATGGGCGAGCCATCGCCCCTGGGCCTGACCACGCCACAGCAGGCTCAGCAGCGCGAGGGCCGTGACCAGCGCCCCTCCCGACATCGCGATGTCCGACGGCGCCATCTCGGCTGGAGCCGACCAGAGAAGCCAGGCCAGGGGCACGAAGATCAGCAGAGACGCCATCCAGACCATGGGGTTACGCTTCATCGGTGTTGCTCGAGTGCTCCGCGGAGGTTCGCTTACTGAAACAGGTGGTGGCGGCATTGCATCCGGCCACAGGCTCTCATAAAGTCAGGCGATCACGGGACTTATACCACTGGGGGTTCTCATGTCGCGGGTACTTCGAATGACGGCTGCGCTTGCGGTTGTTTTGCTGGCGTATGGATGTGAAGCCGATGACACGGCGTCCTCGTCAGAGAGCGCTGCAACTCCCGATGTCACCCAGACCTCGGATGCCATGGGCACGATGGACTCCGCTGTGGATCCCGGCGTCACGCTGGATGCGACGACCGGAACCGCGTCCGTCGACGCGGGCGC
>CALCNF010000266.1 GCA_937897815.1 uncultured Pseudomonadota bacterium
CCAAGTTCTCGTGGGGGGACTACAACGGAGATGGCTGGGATGACCTGCTGGTGGATGGTCGCCGACTGCTCCGCAATGACGCTGGGACCCTGGTGGACGCCAATGAGGAGGCGGGGATCGATCCCGACAAGGGAACCGGAGGGGTCTGGGGAGATTATGACAATGATGGCTGTCTCGATCTCTTCACCTTCATCGAAGACCCCAGTACGCCAGACATTCTCTATCGTAATGGCTGTGATGGGACGTTCACGGCGGTCACGGACGACGCCGGAATCGTGGACCTCCAGACGTTCAATCCGTGTCCGAAGAACGACGCGGATCAGCCGGGTTCGCCGACGGCCGCTGCGACCTGGGTCGACGTCGATAATGACGGCTTTCTCGACCTCTATTTGGGCAACGAGATCTGTTGGGAGTGGACGGGCGGATACTTCGTCGACACCGTTTGGCACAACGAGGGAGACGGGACCTTCACAGAGTGGACGGGTACCCACGGGTTCCTGGGCTACCTGGACCAGGAGAACGCCTGGGGGACCCGAGGGACGAGCGCTCTCGACTACGACCAGGACGGTGACCAGGACATCTTCGCCAACAACTACCACCTGAACCCCAACCTGTTCTATCGGAACGAAGGGGGAGGGGAGTTCACCCAGGTCGCGGATGTTGTCGGCGTGAAGGGGGTCATCGAGCCTGGCTTCGAGGGTGGTGGCGTCTATGGCCACAGCGTTGGAGCGGCCTGGGGAGATATCGACTCTGACGGAGACTTTGACCTGATCGTCGCGAGCCTCGCTCACCCGCGCTTCTTCGACTTCTCGGACAAGACACAGGTCTTTCAACAGAACGACGATGGGACCTTTACGGACACCCAGGGAGACTGGAGCTTCCCGTGGGGCGACTCTGGGGTGCGCTTCTCAGAGGGGCACTTCTCTCCCGTCCTTGCGGACTTCAACCAGGACGGCCATCTCGATTTGATCATCAGCTCGGCCTACGAGGGCCGGACGACAGATTTCTATTGGGGCGATGGGGCCGGGAAGTTCGACCTGGACAGCTACCATGCCGGTATCAAGACCTCGTACGGTGTGGGTCTGGCCTCGGGAGACATGGACAACGATGGCGATCTAGACCTGGCCTCGGCCACGACCATCTGGACCAACACCATGGCAGCCGAGGACTCAGGAGCCTGGCTCCAGCTGCGCCTCGTCGGAAATGTCAGCTCGAATCGCGCGGCGATCGGCGCCACGGTTCACGTACACGCCGGGGACCAGAAGTGGCTTCGTCACGTGAGCGGCGGCAATGGTCATGGCTGCCAGGAGTCACAGACGGTGCACCTGGGTCTGGGGGACCTCCAGGCGGTTGACAGCATCACCGTAGCCTTCCCCGGCGGAACGGATGTCGAATACACCGGACCGTTTGAGGCTGACCAACGGCTCTGGCTCTTTGAGGACGGGACCTCTGCCGCAGGCTGGGCGCCTCCTCCTTCGGACTGAGTCTATCGAGCCACGCTGCCTACATCGGTTGATGGAGCACCAAGACCCTGGGAGAGCGGGATGCCCCAGGGCCTTGGCTGGCTCGGTTTCGTGAGAGCGCGGGTGCTCTCTCGGGTTCACCCGTTGGCGCAGGCACGGAGACTCGCGCGCGGGTGACGCGTGTCCTCCAGGCCGACTGGAGCGGGCGGGCGCGGGTGGACCGCCGCTCGTGTGGGGGGCTCAAGCGTCGGCGCGGGGGCGGCGCGTTGAGGGGCTCTGTCGGTACCCCTGCGGGGGAGGGGCGTGGGACCGAGCCCACCATCGTCGGAGCGTTTCGGCTCGAGGGCATCCTTCGCCCTCGGAGGCTCAAGCCAAAGTGTGGTGGAGGCGTCCAGAATCCGAGTCCCTGGTCGTACCCTTGAGCGTCCGCCGCGTTCCTCCAACTCAGAACCCCCAGCGCAGCGGGAGCGCTGAGGTGCAGGTGAGCGGGAGGGTCGTCTGTCGCGTGTCTTCTGAGAGCCCATGGGTTGTTCCTCTGGTAACCAGGCTGCCTCCCTGCGGGACAGGAGGTCCTTGGTTTTGCGTCCCCACCTCACGATGGGTTTGCCGTTTTGCCGGAATCCTGTCGGCCTCCATCTGCCGACGTACCCTCCTACGACCGGTTCTAAAAACCCTTGAGGGAAATCTCGACTCTCTTGGCCATAGACTCGATTCGGGTGGGCCAAAACGAAGAGAGCGCGCCTCTTCGTAGAGGCGCGCTCCCATGGAACTGAGCGGAGTCAGTCTCCGTCTTGGCGGCGACCTATCGCAGGTCGATGTCGAGCTCGCTCGCGGCGTCGATGGCGAGGCCCGAGTTGGGCATCGAGATGGCGTCACCAGGGATCACCGCGAGGCCGGCGACGGAGGTGTAGACGCCACCGTCGTTCAGGATGAACGAGAACTCCGCCAGGACGTCCGCGCCCGGGGCCGCCTTCTCCTGGAAGCACAGGGTGCCGTCCATGACGGGGACGTCCGCGATACCGTTATAGTTCGCCGTCCCGGTCGCCTGTCGGTAGGACCGGCCCTTGAGGCCGCGGTTGATGTCGACCGTGAGGTTCAGCGCCTCTCCACCGTACCCCTCGACGAAGATGTCGAGCGTCGCTGCGTTGGAGCTGTAGGTGGTGAAGTGAAGGGTGTCGTCGATCTGGCCATTGGTCGCCGACTCAAAGACCTTGTCGGTCGCCAGACGGCAGTTCACGCCGAACTTCGGCATGCCTGCGGTTCCCTGGCCAGACCAGAGCGTCGCGGGCGAGCCCTGGTACTTGGGAGCATTGGGAGCGGGGGGCTCCTCAGACTCCTCTGCGGACTGCTCCTCCTCCTCCGCGTCGCCAGGCTGTGCCTGGTCGTCGGGGGTGGGGGAACCGGCGGCGGGGCTCTGATTCGAGCCCTCCACAGTGCTGCCGGTGGCCTCCGTCGCAGCTTCCTCATCCTTCTCAGGATCGGGGTGCGCGGGGTCTTGGCCGTATGGGGCCACACCGGTTTCAGCTCCGCTGCCACTGTTGGACGAGGGTACGTCCTGCGTGGCGCCGTCGGCGTTCGGGATTGCGGACACCGGAACCTCGATAGGCTCAACGGGTCCATCGCAAGCGATCAAGCTGACGCTCGCGGCAAGGATCATCGGGATCAGCAGTGGTGTTTTCACGTTCTGTTCCTCCAACGCCGTTGTGGCGATACCTGGCTATACGCAGGATGCGTGCCAAACTTGGCTGAAGAGCGGGTTTCAAAACGTGATTCCACCCTCCTGGTTCCGAATAAGTGTTTGATACCAGTGGCTTGGAGGCTTCTGTTATTGGCGGGCATTAACTGACTCG
>CALCNF010000267.1 GCA_937897815.1 uncultured Pseudomonadota bacterium
CGACACCTTACACCTCGTTCGTCAGCGGCCAGGGCGCTGGCGCTCTTCCCCTTGTCCCGGCCTGCAAGCTTGCTAGCCTGCTATTTGATGCAAACTTGTTGCATATGCAACCCTTTTGATAATCACACTCAAAACCGGGAGCGCCGTTGTCGAGAGTTCCTGCGCCCCGGGCTCTGATTGGCTCTCGCTTTCCATGGGCGGTGGTTTCTCAGCATCAGGGTCAGACCCACGCTTCAGAGCCCGATCGGAGGGAACCTCAACACGATATGGAGCATCTGGGGCTCGCCCTACATGCCTCCGATCGTCGAGGGTGACATCCTGCTCATCGAAGACAGCCTGAAGCCCATCTCCACGATCGAGCGGCTGTTCGCGTTCCTGAAGCTCAACGGTGTCTTTGACCGGGTCGCCGCAGTTCTACTGGGGAAGCACGAGATCTTTGACGATAAAGCCACAGGCCGCACCCCGCTCGACGTCCTGCATCGACAAGAGCTTCCCATCGTCAACGGCTTTGACAGTTGCCACACCCACCCGATGCTCACCATGCCTCTCGGTCTGGGGGTCACGGTCGACTTCGAGCGAGCCAGGGTGTCCGTCACCGAGCCCTGGGTCCGCTGAGGATACAGGCGTTCTCCAGAGCCGTCGGATCGACTTCAGGCTTCTCAGGAAGCGAAGGCCACAGGGCCGTGATCGTCGCAGTGGTCGCCGTGGACGTGGTGAAGATGACCGTCGACCAGGTAGTCGATGTGATCCCCATGAGGAACGGCCTCGTGACCGCAGCCTGGCCCGTGGACATGGTTCGCGTCATGCCCACCGCAGCTGTGGTCCGGCGTGCAGTCAGCCGGGTTGGTCGCAGAGACCGCGATGACGTGCTCATCGACGTGATCCCCGTGAGGGTGATGCAGGTGACCATCATGGAGGTAATCGACGTGCCCTTCGTGGACGATGGCCTGGTGGCCGCAATCGGGGCCATGGACGTGGTCGTGAGGCTCATGGGTCTTACAATTCGACATCGGACTTCTCCTGGTCGCGCTTCACTTGAAGCGGTCTTCTTCCACATGGTCAAAGGTGCTGATCAGCAGGTCTCGAACGTGGTGATCGGCGATGGCATAATAGATGTGCTTGCCCCGTCGCTCCTTGGTAACCAGCCGCGCTTGATGGAGCTGCTGGAGCCTTTGGGAGACGGTCGTCACCTTCTCTGAGAGCTCCTGAGCGAGCTGGGATACGCAGTGCTCCTGATCGAGCAGGAGCTCCATGAGCTGGAGCCGCTCAGGCGACCCGAGCGCCCGAAACAGCAGCGCGCCATCCGCGAGGGTCCGCTGCGAGCGGGGCGAATGGGCGTGCGTCTCGTGGTCATCCGATGCACAGGCGACGTGTTCGGTAAGCAGGCTTTCCACGCCAACCAAATAATCCATGGATCCATGGATTGTCAACATCCAGGGGTCACGACCGCCTTTCTGCCCGAAGGCTGTCGCGGCCAATGGGCGGCCTCATGAAGGTGGAGTTCGTAGCCGCTGTGGTACCCTGATGACCTGCACACAAATATTCCGACTGCCCCCTTGGGGTGTCCAGGAGCGAAACACAAGAGCTGCTCGTTTGAAGCATACCTCCACGCGTGATGAGCGACCTGGTCCAGATCCACGACCGCCAATAGCCTCCCCCAATACGTCCGCACCCCAGGAGAAGTCATGAGTGAATCGCCCGCCGCTCCCAAGTCCTTCAAGCTCGTACACGGAGTCGCTCTATTCTTGCTGTTTCTCATGATGGCTCAGCCCACGTTCGACAACATCAACGCCCTGATCACGGGGACCATGGGAATGGGAGAGGTCAGCATCGAGGTGACGTTCGGAGACATGGTGCTTCACCTGATCGCCACGGTCGTCGGTTGGGTGGGGCTCTGGTGGTTCTATAAACGGCAAAAGCGCGGGGCCTACACGAGCATCGCCGCCCACCTGCTCGGGTTCACAGCCGTCATGACGCAGACCCCTGAGATGATGGAGATCATGCCGCCTGCGGCCATCGCCGTGTTCTTCGCGCTGATGTTTGCGGTGGCGCTCGGTCCGATCGTTAAGTTCAAGGACCAATACTCCTGAGGACCCAGGCGCTAAAGTGACAGACCTGTTCAGCCGACGGCTGCGTCTCGAGCCCCTGCGCTCGTCCCACGCGAGCGCTGTGTTCGCGCCGCTCCAGGACCCACGCATCTACCTCTACATTCCCGAGGATCCGCCTTCAGCTGAGGGTCTGCAGGGCCGCTACGACTTCCTGGAGAACGCACGTAGCCCGGATGGAGAGGAGCGCTGGCTCAACTGGATCACGTTTCTTCGAGATAGCCAGACGCCGATCGGGACGTTCCAGGCGACGCTCACTCCGGATGGACGTGGGACCTTCGCTTATATCGTCTTCCCTCCCTACTGGAGGCAGGGCTATGGGCGAGAGATGGCGGTCAGCGCCCTGGACCACCTGTTCTCCACCTACCCCATTGCGGGTCTTCGAGCCGAGATGGACACCCGCAATCAAGGCTCTGTTCGGCTCGTTGAGTCCCTCGGCTTTGTCCATGAGGGGACCACAGTGGGCGCCGACCACTTTAAGGGCAGCAGCAGCGACGAGTTCA
The DNA here is from genome assembly GCA_937897815.1 of uncultured Pseudomonadota bacterium. Lineage (GTDB taxonomy): Bacteria > Myxococcota_A > UBA9042 > PHBI01 > CALCNF01 > CALCNF01. The sequence continues at coordinate 2,609 of CALCNF010000267.1, forward strand.
CCTACGCGATGACCCAAGAGCGCTGGCGAGCGCGCACCGCTC
>CALCNF010000268.1 GCA_937897815.1 uncultured Pseudomonadota bacterium
CCCGCTGCGGCCGCCGCAAACAACAGGTCGTCCGGCATGCTGTCCCACAAAAAGTAGGAGAGGCGCGTGGCCATCTCGTGGTCGGTCAGCGGCACGGCGTCGCCTTGTGCGCGCTCGGGCTCGCCACGCTCTACACGGAACAGGAACGAGGGGGATTGGAGAACGGCCGAAACGGTGAGGACCACGGCCTCCTCAGGGCTGCCCTCGGCCCAGTTGTTCGCCCACAACGTCTGGAGACGCTCACGCTCGTCCACATCGAGGGGACGGCGCCACGCCCGCTCAGCGAAGCGCTCGACGCTCGTCCAGCCGCAGCTCGCTTTCGCATCCTCGGGTACGCCACTCCAGAGCCCTGGGGTGGGCGGCGCGTCTGGCATTCCGGCGGCGACCCAGGTCTCGAGCAGCGCCAGATCGGCGCCGCTCACGCCCGCGGTCTTCCCGTTCGGCGGCATGCTGCCATCCTGAATGCGGCTGATGACGCAAGCCCCGACGGTCTCCCCATCACAAAAGCTGGAGGGGGCCAGGTTGTCCGCATAGACGCTCGCGAAGTCGCTCCCACCGCTCCCCGCGCCGCCATGACAGCCCCCACAAGAGGCCTCCAGGACCGGGCGGGCGTCCGCCCATGTCGGTCCCTCCGGTTCCGGCAGCGGCTCTTGGGTGACCGCGTCGCACTCGACGAAGCGCTCCGAGACGAGCGCGTAAGCGGCGTAATGGGTGGCGGCCTTCTGGAGGGTCTCCACGCTGAACGCCGAGGGCTGCTGGCCCCCCGCTAGGCCTTCAAAGCCGTCCTCGCCAGCCTCCGCTGGGAAGACCCAGGGCCATGGGTCTGGTTTCAGTGTCGCGGTGCCGAACACGCCGAGCGTCTCGTTGTCCGTAGGAGCGAAGGTCTTGGCGATCTCCGGCGTAGGTGGCCACTGACTACCCTCCGCCGAGAATCCCAGGAGATCGCGGTAGGTGTTGTTGAGCTCAGTCGGCGTCGAGGCGAGCAGCGGAGCCTCGTGCAGCGTGACGGGGGCCTCAGGCACCCCTGCGTCCTGCGCCGCGTCGGGCTGGATGGGCGCGGTGCCCGCCTCGTCCGCGGGAGAGCACGCGGCCACCAGCACGCACGCGAGCGCCAGTGCCGTACGCAGCCTCACTCTGCTGTGGTCGCCTCTGACGATGTCTCGCCCCCTAGTGTGCCTGTTGTGCCTGTGTGCCCGTGCGCGGGTGACGCGCTTTGGAGCAGCCCCTGGTTGCACCTCACTCTGCCCGGCAGTTACGCCTGGAACAAGGGCGGGGAACTTCGGGCTGGTTATGTTTGCCCCTTTAGGACAACAATTCTCCCGCGATTCGTCCCGTGCCCATGGAGGGCATTGAAGGCCGTCCGCGCGGTGTCTATGGTTTCCGAAGCGCCGCCACGAACGCTGGAGAACGACATGTCTACGTCAGCAGATCGACTGAACCTGGTGAAGCAGCTTGAGGTCGAGAGGAATGAGGTCGCCGCTCGGAGGCCCTCTCGAGAGGAGGCCGAGGCCGCCGTCGGTACCCTGATTCGCTGGGCGGGTGACGACCCAGGTCGAGAGGGTCTCATCGACACGCCCTCGCGCGTGGTCCGTGCCTACGAGGAGTTCTTCGCAGGCTACATGGTGGATCCGGCTGAGCTCCTCGAGCGGACCTTCGAGGAGGCCGAGGGCTACGATGAGATGGTGACCCTCAAGGATATTCGCCTCGAGAGCCACTGCGAGCACCATATGGTGCCGATCATCGGCAAGGCCCACATCGCCTACCTGCCGAACAAGCGCGTCGTGGGCATCAGCAAGCTCGCCCGTGTCATGGAGGTCTTCGCAAAGCGGCTCCAGATCCAGGAGAAGCTCACGGCGCAGATCGCCAACACCCTCATGGAGGTGCTCGAGCCGCACGGCGTCGCCGTCGTCATCGAGGCGGCCCATGAGTGCATGACGACTCGAGGGGTCAAGAAGCCTGGCGTGAAGATGGTCACGAGCCACATGCTCGGCGTCTTTCGGGAGGACTCCGACACGCGACGCGAGTTCCTCGGGCTCATCGGTCGTTAGCAGAAGGCCGGTCGGATCGGCGCGGCGCTGGAGTCCACCGGACGTTCGCTGTCGCCCCTCGCGCCTTGTGCCATCCGTCATGCTCCGCAATCTCTCGGCGGGGCGGCGTCGCCTGACTCGATCGTGGCTCACTCCGCCGTCGTGGGGCTGAATGTGGCGCGGGAATCGACTACTATGGGGGTCCCCCACCGCCCATAGGAGCCGGACCTTGAAGAGATGCTCTGTCCTGATGATCACGGCGAGCCTTGTTCTCGCGGCCTGCGGAGGCGACGACGAGCCTGCGTCACCGCCTACCCTCGATGTGAGCGACACCTCGGGAGATACGGTCTCGGATGACGCGAGCGCAGGAGACACGGGCGCTGGGGATGTGGTGCCCGTCGACGCCGCTCTTGGCTGCGATCAGGGAGCCGCTGGCGATGATTGCTCGGAGCCCGCAAATGACTGCGACACCGTCTTCCTGGACTGCGGGGAGCACGGGAGCTGCGCTATGGTCGACGGCGAGCCCACGTGTCAGTGCGACGCGAACTTCATGATGGAGAGCGACGTCTGCATCCCTGTCTGCGGCGACGGGGTCGTGGTGGGCGGTGAGGTCTGCGACGATGGGGACACGGTGGCCGGCGATGGTTGCCGAGCGGACTGCGCGGGAGTCGAGGTCTGCGGCGATGGTCTCCTCGATGAGGCGGCCGAAGAGACGTGCGATGATGGGAATCTCGAGAATGGAGACGGCTGTGATGACCGTTGCGCGCTTGAGCCCGTCGAGGGGCCCTGCGGCGATGGGGTGCTCAACATCGGAGAGGCCTGTGATGACGGCAACGATGATCCCGATGACGGCTGTCACGAGTGCGCTGTGACGCTCACCGACGCCTGGACCTGCGATCCTGCGATCTTCAACGCCAGCGATGGGTGCGATTGCGGATGCGGGCAGGTCGACGCGGACTGCGCAGACGCGACGGCGGCGAGCTGCGCGTTCTGTGGCGGTGAGGGGAGCTGCAATCCCGGAGACGCCGTGTGCCAGCTGATCGACCCGGAGAACAATGGAGTGTGCCAATGAACCCTGTGCATGAAGCCGTGAGAGCGCTGCTCTCGATCTCATTGACCCTCTCGGTCGCGATCCTCTTCACAGGCTGCGAGAGCGACTCCTCTGAGCCCGATACCGTGTCTGAGCCCGCTCGAACGGCCGCCGGCGGCCTCGCCTGGACCACGCCCGACGACCCGGCCATCTTCGGCGACGACTTCAACTACACGCTCTCTGAGTTGCCCGAGTCGGGCGAGGCGGAGAGCACGCCGTGGACGGGGTCGTATTGGCCGACCTTCATGGACAGCATCAATTATCCCTGGGAGGGAGAGGGGACCGACTCTCCGACCGCCAAGTACGCCGCGGCCTTTGAGCGCACTGGGCTGGAGGACCGAATCTCGGAGCAGTACGGGATCGAGTCCATCGCGCACAACGAAGCGAACGAGGAGAGCTCCACGGGGAAGCCGTGCACGGAGAACGACGAGTGCAACTCGGACGTCGGTGAGACCTGCGCCAAGCGCGTGGATGCGGAGGAAGGTCGATGCATCCCGACCTGGTTCGGTTTGTGTCACGCCTGGGCGCCCGCCGCCGTCATGGTCGCCGAGCCTGAGCAGCCGGTGGTCTACAATGACGTGACCTTCAAGGTGAATGATCTGAAGGCGCTCGCGACATTCTCCTACACCGCGGGTCTGGCCGTGAAGTTCGTCTCCCTGCGGTGCAACCTCGACGGCAGCGACGAGGACTTCGCGAAGGACGAGTATGGGAGCCCCGAGGACGAGACCTGTAAGGACACGAACGCGGGGACCTTCCACGTGATCGTGTCGAACCTGCTCGGGATCCAGAAGATCTCGTTCATTGAAGACCGGACGTACGACTGGGAGGTCTGGAACCAGCCAGTGCGCTCCTACGAGGTGCTCGAGAACCAGGAGATGACCGCTCAAGAGGCCAACACCGCCCTGGGGGCTGAGGCGCTCGGTGAGACCTACGGGTTCAACGATGACGCCGTGTCCTGGCGCTACATCAGCATGACCCTGAGCTACATCACGGAGTCCCCCATCACCCTGGATGGGAACCTCGCTTCCAAGATCGATGACTACACCGTTGAGGAGCACTACACCTATGTGCTCGAGCTCGACGGGGAGGGGAAGATCATCGGCGGTGAGTGGGCCGGCGACTCCAAGACCAATCACCCGGATTTCCTCTGGTATGGCACCACGAAGAAGGACATGGAGTTGGCCCGGGAGAACTACAAGGCCGGCACCGGAATCAAGACCCAGGACATCACCATGCTCCTGGAGCTCGCCAAGACCGTCGCCCCCGAGGTCACGAACGGGTTTGTGTGGGGCGACGCGTGTTCAGATGGAGAGGGGGACTTCTCCCAGGAGATCCCGCTCAAGGAGACCATCAACGTCGGTGAAGTGCCGGTCGAGAAGGCCAATGTTCGGATCGACCTCCTGAGCGACGAGGACGTGGACATCCAGCTCATCGATAAGGAGACCGGGCACGAGATCATCGCCTGGCCCTCGGGTGACTTGAACGGCTCGGGTGAAGCCTGCACGACCTACGAAGGGTTGGAGTACTGCTACAGCGGCTACAACGGAGTGGGCGGAGAGCTCGGTCACGAGTGGATCGAGATCAAGGGCGTGAGCAACCGCCCGATGATCATGAAGGCCTACGGCTACAAGGCTGGCGAGGCCCAGATCAACTACTCCTGGGAGTCGGCGCCGGACTGCGTGGACGCCGGAAGCGGCACCTTCTCTCAGGAGATCGAGAAGGACGGCGTCGTCGACGTGGGCGTGATCCCGGCGGGCAAGAGCAACATCAAGGTGAAGCTCTCCTGTGAGAACGACGTCGATATCCAGCTCTATGATGGTGAGACGGCCATCGTCATGTGGCCGGACGGGCTTCTCTCAGGCGCTGGAGAAGACAGCGTCGAGTACGAGGGCATGACCGTGCATTACAGCGGCTACAATGGAGACGGCACAGGCCTGGGAATGGAGTACATCACGGTGGAGGGCACCGTGAGCGTGGACCTCACGATGAAGGCTTACGGCTACGCGGCCGGGGACGCTCAGGTCGACTACTTCTGGGGCCTTTCGGCTGAAGAGCTGGCCGCTCCTTAGACCTTTCGCTACAGGGGGGCGTCCGTGGGCCCACGTGGGGCCGAACCGAGCCGCGTTCGCCAGGGCCCGACCGTGCCCTCGGCATCGCGGCTCTTCACCGCGGCGCGCGCGCGATCAGCCAGCACCCCAGAAGCTGAAGCCTGTGTCGAAGATCACGGTGCTCGACCCTGTCATGTAGTCGATCTGGATGACGCGTCCCTGGGCGTCGAGCCCCAGGAGACCATCGTTCGCGAAGGAGAGCCCGTACACGGCGCCCGAGCCCATGCTGCCGATCGGCGTCGCGGTTCCCGTGAAGGGGTTCACGCTCAGGAGCTGGTCATCGGCACCGTTCGGATCCGACACATAGATCACCGATAGGGGGCCCCAGACGATGTCGCCGCTCGAGGAGAGGCCGGGACCAAATGGACCCTTGAGCGCGGTGACACCCGTGTTGGCGTCGATGGTGTAGAGCGAGCCCTGGTTTGTGCCGGCGTAGAGCGTCCCATCTGGAGCCACCGTGAGACCGTTGACGCCGCTCACGGAGCCTGACTTGGTGGCGAGCGCTCCGATCAGGTCAGCCTGCCCGGTCTCGGTGTCGATCACGTACAGGTTCGAGAAGCTGACGCCGTAGAGGGTTCCGTCCTGGGCCTCACCGATGTCGGTCATCATGTCGCCGGTGTCGAACAGCCCGATCACCTCCACGTCCTGAGTCGCGATGTCGACTCGGAACAGCGTGTTGGAGGAGTGGGCCCAGAACTGGGTCTTGGGCACGCAGCCGGAGGCCGCATCGCAGGACTGCCCCAGAGGGCAGGTGACGTTGTTCGATCCCACGCATTGGCCGCTGATGCACTGGTCGACGATGGTGCAGGCGTTGTTGTCATTGCACACGAGGGGGGCGTTCGTGTTCACGCAGCCCTCGCCAAGAACACAGGCGTCCTGGGTGCAGGGATTCCCGTCGTCACAGTTGGGCTCCACGTCGCCCTCGCAGCTGCCCTCATTGCAGACATCGACGGTCGTGCAGGGCTCTCCATCGTCGCAGGGCGCGGTGTTGAGACTCGTCTCGCAGCCGACGCCCGTCGTGCAGAAGTCGTCGGTGCACAGGTCCCCGTCATCGCAGACCAGCGGAGCTTTGCCCACGCAGCCGCCGTCCTCGCACACATCGATGGTCGTGCAGGGGTCGTCGTCGTCGCACGCGCTCGTGTTCGGCGTGTAGATGCATCCGGTCTCATTGTCACATGAGGCTGACGTGCACGGGTTTCCGTCGTCGCACTCGGGCGGTCCGCTGCCGATGCACGAGCCCTCGAAGCAGTAGTCCTCTGAGGTGCAGACCGAGCCGTCATTGCACGGCTTCGTGTTGTTCGTCGTTGAGCAGCCGTCCACCGGATCGCAGGCGTGGTCTGTGCAGGAGTTCTGGTCCCCGCAGTCGACCAGGATCCCATCGCAGACGCCCTCTTGGCAGGTGTCGGTGTGGGTGCAGGCGTTCGAGTCGTTGCACTCGGTCCCGGTGAGGTTCTCAAGGACGCAGCCGCCGGCGCCCCCGCAGGTGGCCGAGACGCATGGGTCGTCGCTGCTGCAGGTGGCCTCGTCGGTCTCTCCATCACAGTCGTTGTCGATCCCGTCGCACACCTCGACGGCGGGGAGGGCGGCGTCACAGGCGCCCAGCCCAGCGCCCGAGCAGGTCCTGAGCCCCTCGCAGGTGCCGTGCTCGTTGGTTCGACTGCAGACCGTCGAGAGGCCCAGGGAGGCCGCCGTCGAGGAGCAGGGGCACTCTCCCTCGGTGGGGACGCACTGCAGGGTCGTCGCGCCGCTGGCCGAGTCGCTCTCTTCGCAGCGATAGCCCTCAGGGCAGTCGGCGTCGGCCTCGCACACGGAGCCGCAGAAGAACCCGGCCTCCTCGCCGTAGTTCACGCAGGCCGCCGTTGAGGAGGCGGACGCGCAGTCATCGGAGTCCTGACACGGATTGCACAGGTGCTCCGCCAGGGACACGCAGATGTAGACCGGGTCGCTCCCGCCCAGGTTGACCTGCTCACAGTTCCAGCCCGCGGGACACTCGTCCTGGCAGGTCTTGGTGCACACGGACTCGCCGATGTGTTTTCCACACAGACCGGAGAAACAGTCCTCATTTTCAGCGCACGGAGCGCCAAAGCAGCCGCCGCTCTCGCACTCATCCGAGGCTCCGTCACCGTCGTTGGAGCCCAGGTCCAGCGTGACGTCCTGCAGGGGCAGGGGTGTGGCGTCGCCCAACCCGTCAGGAACCGGAGACACGGTGCCGTCCTCGATCGTGCCGACGATATCGCTGGCGATCGCGTCTGAGGACGTCCCCTCGTTGGAGGTGACGCTCGTCGAGCAGCCCGAGCTCGCGATGAGCGCGGAGCCGAGAGCGAGAGAGATGGCGAGGGCGAGGGTCCGCATCCAGGGCCTCCTGTCTGTAGGCTGAGCCAATCTACATGAGGATGGAGTTCATCCCAACCTGGCCCGGGCCAAGGGGTCGGCCTTCGCTCCCACCTTACAGAACGATCACGACCAGGCCGGGTTGACCGCCAGAGGGGCCCCAGAAGTTGTTGGGCCAGTTGGAGTGGTCTCCCGCCGCGCCACCCTGACCGTGGCTACCCTGGTAGTAAGCGTTTCCAGTTCCGCCGGCCGACTGAAACGAGGCGCCCTGGGATTGGACGCTCGAGGCCGCGGGGCTCGTATAGGACGCACCGCCACCACCTCCTCCTCCAGAGTACGTGTACTTTCCGGCGCCACCGCCGCCCCCATAGATTCCACCGCCGCCTCCGCCGCCTCCACCGTTGGCATACGACTGGGCTCCGGACTGGTGATACGAGGCCCCGTTGTTGCCAGGAGTGCAGGTGTTCGACCCATGTCCGCCGCCGCCCGCGTGAGCGGAGCCGGTCGCGCCGTTCTCTGCGCAGCCGCCATCGGGGCCGCTGTAGATGGACACGTCATTGGAGACGCCACCGGATCCGGGTCCACTCCCTGAGGCTCCACCGCCGCCGCCAGAGCCCGTCGAATACTTGTCATTGGCGGTTCCATTTTGTCCTGAGCCGCCCACGGCGCCTCCGCCTCCGCCATTGCCGGCGCCACCGATGGCTTGATTGCAGCCGCTGCAGCCGTCGCTGCCCGCTCCGCCGCCACCCGCCGCGATCACGACGCTGTTGCCGTTGACCATGAAGTAGGACGCGCCTCCTCCTGCGCCGTGGGCGATGCCGCCGCTCGCGACCCGCAGCTCAACCTCATCTCCAGGAGTCACAGCGACGCTGGCGGACACGAAGGCGCCTCCACCGCC
>CALCNF010000269.1 GCA_937897815.1 uncultured Pseudomonadota bacterium
CTGGGTGGACCCCAACGAGCTGTCGAAGAGACGCAACCAACAGAAGACGCGCGCCACGAGCCTCAAGGGCATCGCCCCGCCGGTCGATCCTGACTTCGCAGGAGAGGTCCCCGTCCCCGACTTCGGCGGCATGACCATGGACCAGGCGAGGAGCACCGCCTCCAACGTAGGCCTGCGCGTGCGGCTCGCTGGCTCCGGGACGGCGGTCGCGCAGGACATCGAGCCTCAGACCCGCGCCCCGGCCTGGACCACTGTGAACATTCACTTTGAGCCAAGAACGCCCGGAGTCGTCCTTACGCCCTCGATGGAGGCCGCGAAGATCGACGCCCCTGACGCGGAGCTCAACGCGACCCCGAGGGAGGATCTCCTATGACCCTCGGCGCGCTTCTTCAACAGGTCGGACTCTCCGACCGCGCCACTGGCCCGACCGGTGGAACGATCGACCGGGTGGTCGTCGACAGCCGTGAGGTCACCGATCGGTCGCTGTTCATCGCCATGCGCGGGCTCTTCGCCGACGGACATGAGTACATCCACCAGGCGATCGAAGGCGGCGCCCGCGCCATCATCGCGGAGCGACCAGCGCCCGCCTCTCTCGACCAGGGCGTGGCCTGGGTCGAGGTAGAGGACAGCGGACCCGTGCTCGGACGCGTAGCCGCCGCGCTCTACGATCATCCCTCACGCGATCTCAAGGTGCTCGCGGTCACCGGGACCAATGGAAAGACGACCGTGAGCTGGCTGCTCGACGCCGTGCTGACCTCACGGGGCTATCTCACCGGGGTCGTCGGGACCATCGAGACACGCTTTGGCGACACGGTCGTTCAAACCGGCTACACGACGCCCCCGGCGCACGTCCTCCACGGACTGCTGGCCAGGATGCGCGACGCCGGCGTGACCCACGTGCTGCTCGAGGCCTCGAGCCACGGCCTGAAGCTCAATCGCATGAGCGGCGTGGAGGTCGCCGTGGGCGGGTACACCAACCTCTCCCGCGATCACATGGACTTCCATCCCGACATGGAGGACTACCGCAACACGAAGGCGAGCCTCTTTCGAGATTTCGGCTGCTCTGGTGCCTTCAACATCGACGACGAGGTCGGCGCCTCCATGGCGCGGGAGTTCTCGCCCTCCGGCGTCACGGTCTCGACCCATGACTCGGCCGCCGACCTGTGGCTTGAGGATCTCATCTGTGACCTCGATGGCTGTCACGCGACGCTCCACAGCGGTGGAGAGACGCACCCCTTCCACGTCCCGCTCATCGGGCGGCACAACGCCGAGAACGGGCTCGTGGCGATCGGCATGCTGACCCTGGCCGGGATGGAGCTCCGCGAGGCGCTCCTGGGACTCAGCGAAGCACCAGCGACACCGGGCCGCCTTGAGCGCGTCCCTGGAGTCCGTCGTGTGCTCGTCGATTACGCTCACTCTCCTGACGCTCTGGAGAACGTCCTGGGCGCCCTACGCCCCCTGGTCTCAGGCCGAATCATCTGCGTCTTTGGTGCGGGTGGCGATCGAGACCCAGGCAAGCGACCCGAGATGGGCGCGATCGTCGACCAGATGGCGGACTACGCCGTCGTTACGAGCGACAACCCTCGCTCCGAGGACCCCCAGAGCATCCTGGACGCCATCGTGACCGGGATGTCGGACCAAACCCCACGACAGGTCGTGGTGGACCGGCGCGAGGCCATCGAGCTCGCGGCGCGCCTCGCCGGACCCGAAGACCTCGTCTTGTTGGCCGGAAAAGGTCACGAGACGACCCAGGAGATCGCCGGCGTGAAACACACCTTTGACGATCGGCTCGAGGCCCGCAGGGTGCTCGACGCCTTGAGCTCCGAGGGGGTCTCTTGATGCCGTTCACACGCCAAGCGCTGGCTGAAGGCCTGCACGCGACTCGCTCCTGGGGCCTCGAGGGTGCTCCCCTCGACGGGGTATTCACAGACACCCGCGCCAAGGTACCGGGAGGTCTCTTCTTCGCCCTGAGCGGACCGAACCATGACGCCCATGACTACCTGAATCAGGCGCTGGAGAGCGGAGCTTCCGGGCTCGTCGTGAGCCGCGAGGAGAAGCTCCCGAGCGACCTGCCCAACGACACCTTTGTGGCCGTCGTTCCCGACACGCGTCGAGCCCTGGGTCGCCTCGGCTCCATGGTCCGCGCGCACCTCGATGGCCCGGTGGTCGCGGTCACGGGCTCCGTCGGCAAGACGACCGTAAAGGACATGGCCGTCGCCGCGCTCAAGGCCTTTGGGACCTGCGGCCGCAGCCCAGGTAACTGGAATAATGACATTGGCGTACCCCTGTCTCTGTTCGCCCTTGAGGGGTCGGAGCGTCACGTCGTTCTTGAGCTCGGCATGAGCGCCCCTGGCGAGATCGCGGAGCTCACTGAGATGGTCCAGCCCAACGTGGGCCTGGTGACCACCGCGGCCGCGGCTCACCTCGAGTTCTTCGACAGCGTTGACGCGATCGCGGACGCGAAGGCCGAGCTCTATGGCGCGCTTCCGGCCCAAGCCATGGCCGTCGCCTGCGCCGATGATCCGCGGATCCTGGAGCGCGCGAAGCGGATGGCCGGCGATCGACTGATCACCTACGGCCTCCATGAAGACGCCGACGTCCGTGTCGTCGAGATCCGCTTGTCGGCCGAGGGGCTGGCGACGGTCATCGAGCTCGAGGGCCAGACGGTCACCGTCCAACTCCGCGCGTTGGGTCGTCACAACGCCGTGAACGCGGCGGGCGCGCTGGCCATCGTTCACGCCCTGGGTCACGACGTCGCTGTCGGGGCTCGCGCCCTGGCCAAGGGGTTCTCCTCATCGGCTCATCGCCTGACGCTCCTCGAGAGCCCGAGCGGTGCCCGGGTGCTCGACGACTGCTACAACGCGAATCCCAAGAGCACCGCGGCCGCCCTGCGGACCCTGGAGGAGATCGCTCCCGGGGCCCCGCGCGCCGCCGTCATCGGCTCCATGCTGGAGCTGGGTCCAACCTCAGCCACCCTTCACAGGGAAATTGGAGCTCTGGCCGCGTCGACGGGCGTGACCTGGCTCGGCGCGACCGGACCGTTCGCCAAGGACATCGTGGCGGGCGCCATCGAGGCAGGCCTGACCTCGGCCGTAGCGGTCGACGACGCCATGGAGCTCCGCGATGAGCTCAAGATCACCGTATCCTCGGAGCACTGGCTGCTCCTCAAGGGCAGCCGCGGCCAGCGCCTCGAGCGACTCTTGCCCATTCTCGACCTCGACGAGAGAGGAGGGAGCGCCTGATGTTCTATTGGCTTTACGAACTGCAGGGCGCGACCCCGGGAATCTTCCGACTCTTCGGCTCTCCGGTCTTCCGTGCCATCGCCGCCCTGGCGACCGCGCTCGTGACCTGCCTCGTTCTCTACCCCTGGCTGATCCGCCAGCTTCAGCTCAAGCAGATCGGCCAGGTGATCCGCGCCGATGGTCCCGAGAGTCACTTCGCCAAGCGCGGTACGCCCACCATGGGCGGAACCCTGCTGGTCATCAGCGTGGTCGGAGCCTGCCTGCTCTGGTGCAACCTGACGAACCCCTTTGTGTGGCTCACCCTGGTCATCACAGTCGTGTACGCCATCGTCGGCTTCCTCGATGACTTCCTGAAGCTCCATCACAAGAACACAGGCGGGCTGAGCGAGCGCTGGAAGATCGTGAGCCAGGTCGGCTCCGTAGCCCTGGTCATGTGGTACTTCTTCGTCTACGTCGCTCCTGAGGCTGGATACGACACGACCCTGAACTTCCCCTTTGTAAAGCCGGAGACGTTCCAGCTGATCCTGCCGCCTTGGGCCTACGCGATCTTCGCCGGCGTCACCATCTTCGCCACGTCCACGGCGTGCAACCTGACCGACGGTCTAGATGGTCTGGCGATCGGGCCGACCATCGTGAGCGCCACGACCTTCTCGATCATCTGCTACCTCACGGGCGCGACCCTCTTCGGGTTCCAGGTCGCTGATTACCTCCTGCTCCCCCGGGTCGAGGGCGTCGATGAGCTGGCGGTGTTCTGCGCGGCCATGGCGGGCGCTGGTATCGGCTTCCTCTGGTTCAACATGTACCCAGCGATGGTCTTCATGGGTGACGTGGGCGCTCTCGCGCTGGGCGGCGCTCTGGGCGCCGTCGCCGTCTTCTCCAAGCAGGAGCTCCTGAGCGTGATCGTTCACGGCATCTTCGTGGTCGAGTTCCTCAGCGTGATCATCCAGCGCTACAGCTTCAGGTGGACCGGCAA
>CALCNF010000270.1 GCA_937897815.1 uncultured Pseudomonadota bacterium
AGCGGCTGCCCGGCGGTCACCGTCCAGGAGGCGTCGAGGACCTCCACCTTATCGACGCCGACCCCGTACAAGGTGAAGGCCGCGTCATCTCCGCCGGTGGCGTCCAGTTGGACCGCCGCGCCAGGCTCAAAGGGTGGGTGGGGGAGCGAGGACTCCATGTAGAAGCCTGTCCCTTCGGTGGGCTCGAGGCTGACCTCCTTGAGGAGGCCGAGCACTGAAACGGTACCTACGCCCTGACTGCCAGGCGCGTCGACGCAAGAGCCCTCCGTCCCGCAGACGGTCCCACCCTCGCAAGGGGAGGAGCAAGCCAGTTGGACCTGCCGTCGCACCGTGCAGGCGCCCGTGGCGAGGAGCTCCTCTGGGGGAGCCGCTGGTGTGGGGAAGGCGTTCACATCTCCGCTGAAGTACGAGAAGTTCTTGCCGTACACGATCTCAAAAAGACCGGTCACGTCTCCGACGGCGCAGGCCCCTCGAGGCTCGCCCGTGATCGCGGGAGCTGGGCCGGAAGCTCCGTCGGCTTCACCGAGATCCGAGGGAGCCACGTCGGTCGCGCTCGGCGCATCGCCGCCGCCATCCCCGCATCCGACGAGATGGAGGGGCAGGAGCACAAACCCGACGAGCGTCGCCACGAGGAGGGGTCGAGAGAGGCGCATCAAAACAGGATCCCCGTGCCGATATGGAGAGAGGTCTCGTAGAAGGTCGCGTCGTGGAGCTCCGGCTCGACGACGCCTTCCGGATCTTCGGCCTGGGGGTAGACGTGCTCGCCCATGACCTGACCGGGCCCCACGGCGTACTTGAAGCCGAGGGTCGTCATGAGCACGAGCCGCTCACTGGTCTCCGCCTCACTGAGCTGGAAACGCGTGAGATGCTGCACGCCAAGGGTGAACCCGTAGAAGTCCATGCGAGCCTGCAAGAACTCGGTCGGAGGGTGGTATCGACTGTGGTCGGTGAAGACGCCCATCCCCAATCGCACGTTTCGACCGAACTTGAAGCGCGCCCCTGCCCGGACGTTCCAGACCAGGGGAAAGTGCACGCCGTTCTCCTCATCATCAAAGGCCGGCGCCACGTCACCGTCGATGGCGAACCAGCCCCATTTCCAGGGAATCGCGACGCCAACGTGAGCGCGACCAGGCTCGAGGATCCGAACACCGCCTGTGGAGGGTTGGACCTTCTCAGGAGCGAAGTCGAAGGATATCGAGCCCGAGTCCTCGACGAACAGGAAGGCGTTGAGCGCGTCCACGTCCTCCTTGCGGTAGAGCTGGACCACGGGCGATCGAACTACGGCACCCAGGCGGATGTCACCAGGAAGGCTCCACTGGAATCCCGCAGTGAGCTGCACCCCGCCCATCTGTCCCTCGATGGCGATGTTGTCCGCGGCCATGTTGCCGTAATCAGCAAAGTTGCTGCTGCCCTCGCTGTCCATGTGAATACCGCGCCAGGTGTTGAGCTCGCGCTGATAGAGCACGTGGGCCGAGACGCCGAGGCGAAACTCCGGAGTCACCGTCCAGCCCACCGATGGGCCAAGCTGGTAGCGCTGCATGAACTGGGTCACCTCGGTCCCATCACTGAAGAGGGCGAAGTCGTTCTCATAAGCGCCCTCGAGGGCGTCCAGGTTGTGACGTGAACTGAACACATCACTGCGAGGCGTAAAGAAGCCCAGGCCGACCCCCAGGCCCTCTCGAATCCGCCAGACGCGAACAATGGTCGAGGGGACGCTCATGAGCTCGGTGCTGTCGAGGTCCGAAGAGTAAGTGTGGGGCGTCTCGTCCTGGATCTGAAGCTCGACTGAGTAGATGTCATTGACCGCGCGACGACGAACAGTGAAGGCGCTCGCCGAGAGCGATAGCGAGTCGCCCGGGATCAGCGCGAGGCCCGCAGGGTTCACCCAGGCCGAACCACCATCGGTCGTGATCGCCAGTCCAGCCCCGCCAACGATCGCCGCTTCATTGCCCATGAAGAACGAGTCGCTCGACCCCCCGACATTGCCCGCGTGGACGCTCGGTGCAAAACCGATCATGAGGGCGAAGAGCGTAATGATGGAGAGCAGATTCTTCATAGCAAGCGCCTCTATGATGCCCGCTGCGTCTCCAATCGGCCACCCCGCTCGCGCGCTGGCTCAAGGATCCAGGTCGATCACGCGCGCGTCGCTCGACGCTCGCGCGCGCCGGCGCAGATGTGTTAGGCAGGCGATCCCTGTGAGTTCATGAGGAGCGCGCCTGGCCATGAACCTGCCACCGATCCCAAAAGCGTCGAAGCGACCGCCGACCGATCTCAATCCACGAACGGACACGCCCCTGGACTTCGTGGACGCGGACTTTGGTGAGCTGAGCCCGTCGGACTACGACGAGCTGGGGTTCATGTGCGGCCTCGAGGTACACCAGCAGATCAACACAACCTCCAAGCTGTTCTGTCGATGCCCCAGCGGCGCGAACACGACCCGAGTCGACGCAGAGGTCTTGCGGCACATGCGACCGACCCTGTCCGAGCTCGGTGAGTACGACGGTACGGCGCTCATGGAGTTCAAGACTCGAAAGGAGATCGTCTACCAGCTGGAGCGTGGCAGCGTCTGCACCTACGAGATGGACGACACCCCCCCGTTCCAGATCGACACCGCGGCCGTGAAGGCCTCCCTGCTCCACAGCCGAATGCTCAACCTGAATCTGGTGAGCGAGCTGCACGTGATGCGCAAGCAGTACCTCGACGGCTCGATCCCCACCGGATTCCAGCGCACGGCGATGATCGGTCTCACCGGTGAGATCCCCTTCGTCGAGAGCGAGCTGGGAAGAGAC
>CALCNF010000271.1 GCA_937897815.1 uncultured Pseudomonadota bacterium
CAGCACCTTCTTCGCCTCGTCGGACCACTTCAGCCGCTTGCCGTCGAACATCTCCTCTTCCTCGAGGGAGCCGCGCTCCAGCTCGCTGAGCGCCTCAAGCACCTTGCGATCGATCTGCTCGAACTTCGGTCCCTCCAGGTCGCACACAGGGCACGCCACAGGGCGATAGTCCCGCGCAGCGTAGCCGCAGCTCGGACACAGGAAGGTCTTGCCCTCCAGGAGGTTGTCCTGGGCCTTCGCGACCTCCTCGGCCACGTAGCCCATCGCCTGGGCGGCGCCGGGCGGCAGCAGGTCGCCCATGGCGCTGTTGATGATGCTCGGGGTGATGATCGAGTGACCACGCTCGATCGCCCAACGAACGATCGACATGGTCGCGACGCCCTTCACGAAGGACGGGACGCGCTCCATCTTGTGGCGCGCAGAGTCGGTCCACTCGACAGAGGCCTGGGCCTGAACGTCGACGGGGGGGAGGTACTTGCTCGAGGAGACCAGCACGTCACAGCCCACGCTGCGCAAGAGGTTCTCGGTGGTCGCTCCGACGTCCATCTCATTCTCAGAGTGGACACCGACGCGCCCCATCACGAGCAGCCACGGCTTCACACGGTTGGCGTGTCGAAGCACCTTCTGGAAGGCCTTTCCGTCCAGGAGCGTGATCGTAATCTCAGCGTTCTCCTCACGAGCGACCTCCATGGCGACCTGGAGGTGCGCCTGGTAGATCTTGGCGAGACCCGTGTCGATGATCTCCTCGTGGAGCTTCTCCTGGTCCGCGAACTTGAAGACGCTGGAGGCCTCTTCGGTGAGCACGTTCACGATGCCGTTGAAGAGTGTGTAGTGGAGGTAGGGGTCGTAGACGGCGATGGCCTCGACCGGTCGTCCGGTCTTCCGACCCAGCTCAAGGGCCTGCTTCAGGCCGCCATAGGCCTCCTGGGAGCCGTCGATGCAGACGACGATCGGCGCGTCGTCTGGAACGGGCTCGGTGTTGCGGACGATGAGCATGTCCACGTGGGAGCGACGGACGAGTCGCTCGGCCAGGGGGCCCATCATCCCGGCGTCACCCACCTGGCTGGCGGGCAAGACCAGGAGATCGTAGTCGCCACCCTGCAGAGTCGTTGAGATCCCGAGGAGCGCGCCTCCATCGACCTGCTTCACGTCGAACGGAGTCGTGTCCAGGTTGGCGACCTCCTCCTCGACAACGGCGAGGGCGCCGCCATTGGGGCGCCACTCATCGGGCAGCAGATCGGCGAGTCGCTCTCGGCGGGTCGCCTGACGAGTCGCTGAGGTCGTCTTAATTCCCGTGACCTTGCCATCGAAGAGGTCCGCGAAATCGAGCGCGAACTTCTGGGCCTGATCCTTCTGGGCCGAATCCTGCAAAGGAAGACAAATAGAACTGTACATCGTGTTGCTCCTGTGTGCCGCTCAGGCCCTAGAGGGACTGAAGGTACGCGGTGAGGTCGCTCATTTCCTGGGCGCTGATCTTGCCCTCGAACCCGGGCATCTCTACGGCCCCGGCGTCCTTGGACGGATCATATCCCTTCGCGAGCTTGGCCTTCGGCTTGTAGATGGACTCTGTGAGGTAGTCGACATCGAACGTCACGCTCGTGCCGTCACTCAGCTCAGCGGGCTGTCCGAATCGCCCAAGCATGGTCGGGGCCTGCTTCTTCGAGCCGTCGACGCTGTGGCAAGCGCCGCAGGCGTGAACGCTCTTGTGGAAGAGGTACTCACCTCGCTCCATGGGGCTCATCTCGTCCAGATCCGCCTTGACGACGACCGCTGGCTCAAGGGTGCCCGGCTTCTTCACCATCATCTCCATGGCACGGTCGATAGGCACCTTGTAGTGGCCCTTGTTCTCGTCCACGGTCCCGTAGGAGTTCAGCGCGGCCTGCTCGCTCTTCGTTCGCTCCTGGAGCGCCAGGGCGTCGTCCGACGGCTTGGTGGTCGTCGCGGTCATGGTGTTGTAGCCCAGAACGCAGAGCACAAGGAAGCCGACGGCGACCACGGCCTTCCCGATGCGCTCGAACAGCGTCGGCTTCTCAAGCGTCGCCGGATCGATCTTCTCCTTGCTGCCGAGGCTCGAGATGCCCACGACAAAGCCCACCAGGGCGAAGAACAGGACCACGACGACGGTCACGACGATCGTCGCGTAGCCGATCGACGGTGTGTACGCCTCAGGAGAGGTGTCCTTCATGACCTCGTACACGTGCCAGTGCTGGCGCAGGGACGAGCGGACGTAACCCATCAGGGCCATCAGCCACGTGAAGGAGACCGCGAGGAATAAGAGGGTGTACTGGGAGCGTCGTGAGACGTGACCCCAGCGGATCGAGCCGACCTCCTTGGCTCCTCGGAGCATCATGATGTCGA
>CALCNF010000272.1 GCA_937897815.1 uncultured Pseudomonadota bacterium
CCCGCTGGTCACGCCGGTCATCCACTCATCGGAGAGGTCTCGGAGCGAGCCGTAGACCGAGCTTGGGTAGTCTTCTGGGTCGCGCCACGGCCCGGCCTCGACCATGGCGACCTCGTAGCCTGCCCGGGCGAGTGTGACGGCCGCCAGAGCGCCGCCGGCGCCCGTCCCGACGACCACGTAGTCTGCCTCGAGCTCGACGGGCGACTTGTCCGATGACCAGGTGAGGTGAGTCATGAGGCCGGCCTCCAGGTGGCCGGGTCAGGCTCGTAGGCGGCGAGTTGAAGCCGCGCGCGGATCGCGGGGTCTTGGCCCCAGGCCATGCCCGCGACCATCTTCAGCATGGTCATGGTCTGGCGCACGACGTAGATGGGATGGGTCGCGAGGCGCGCCGTGTGTCGAGCGCGCAGACCTCGAGGGAGCCAGAGGGCCGGCCAGGGCACAAAGACGGTGATGGGAGTGGAGAAGATATAGACCATCACCGAGAGGAAGAGGGCCAGGCGCATCAGAAAGGGCGCGTCGCGGCTGAAGTTCACAAGGAAGCCGTCCACATCGACCTGATCGAGGCCGGGCAGGGGACCTCCTGGCGGAAGGATCTCTAGGAGGACATTTCGTGTGAACCAGCGCACGTGTGTTGGGCCTCTCTGCAGCAGACCGAGCAATTGCTCGGTTTCAATGTCCATCGTCAGGGGGTCTGAAGTCAAGGCGATCCTTGTGTGGACCTCGGGGTCGGGTTCTTTGCCGCCGCCGATCGCATGTGATTCCATGAACGTTGGAGGTTCATCTGATGGCCGACAACGACAGTCCAACGCCTCCGGCCGAGCCCGCAGAGGCGGCTCTGTCGCGCGAGGAGCTGCGCGCGCTCAGACGCGTGCTCGCGTCCGTCGGTGCGGCCACCTACACCGCCGCCGTGAGTGCGGGCGTGGAGGCGAGCCTGGACGCCATCGTTACGGCGAGTCGAGAGGCTGGCCACGGGATCTTCATGGACTGCCTGCCCCTGGTCTACGGGGGGCGCATGAGCGCACGGGACCTCGTGGCGGTGACCAAGGGAGCTGAAAAGACGCTCCTGTCGCCCCTGCTGATCGAGCGGCTCGTGGAGCTTCACGGGATTCGCGGGGCCATGGATCGGAGCGAGTCCATCGTAGGCCTGGAGCTCGACGAGGAGTCCATCGCTCACATCCTGCCCGAGCGCTTGGTGGAGCTGTGTGAGGTCCCCTTGCTCAGCCTGGGCATGTCCATGGACGAGGCTGTGCTCCTCTTTGGATCCGACTACGTGCAGCGTGAGGAGGTCGAGCACGAGGTGGTGAAGCACGCGTGGCTCTATACCGCCAACGCCATGAGCGATGAGGTGGCCCTCGAGCTCCGCTTCGAAGACTCAGTGCTTGTCGGATGGAAGGATGAGCGAGGTAAGGGTCGCGCCATTCAGGGGGGTAAGCCCCGCCTGGAAGAGAACGCGGAGATCCCCCACTACGTCGGGGGCTTTCACCTGGCCGCTCTGGCCACGTGTGTCGTGATGTTGGAGGGCTCCAACACCCCTGAAGAGGCCGTTGATCAGTTCATCGATGACGTCACCGTGGAGATCCGAAAGGAGTCGAGCACCTGGCCGGGGCCCGAGCTCCAGACCCTGACCGCTATCGGTGACCGGTACATCCACACCCAGATTCGAACCGATGAGGCCGCCGACCGCCTTGAGCACTACGCGGATCGCTTCACGAACTACGATCCCGACAGCCATGTGGTTCCCCGAGAGGACTTTGTGGCCGCCTGCCTGCGGATCCTCAATCGGGTCGGAGGGCTGGAGCGGGTCTCCCGTGTCTCACCCGTGGTCTATTGGGTAGCGGTCACGCTCCTGATCGTGGGCTCGCTGACCTACGCTTACCTGCGGACCTCTCTAAACGCCGCGGACGCTTGGCCTGAGCTCCCGGTCGAGGACAAGAATCCGAGCCTCAGCTCACCTGAGGCTGAAGAGCCGGCGCCCGAACGTCCTTGACGGGGATGGGGCGCTGGGAGGCCATCCAGGCCTCCTGGGCTCGAAAACCGTGCTCCTGCAGTCGCGGCACGATCACCTTCTCGACTGTATCGAAGAAGAGCCGTCGTGCGTCTCTTCCGTCGCAGACCCCGTAGGCCGTGGCCTCCTCGGTCGGCACGTTGTCGATGGGCAGGTAATGGAGCTCATGCTCGGCCAGGTGGCGAAAGGCGCCAATGAGGTAGTCCGAGAGCCGCGCCCTCGTGTCACTGGAGAGGGTCGGCGCCACCTCGTCGAGGACGCGCCATCCGAAGCGAGCGTGCTGAACCTCGTCGGCCAGGATCTCGTCCAGGGTCGACTCCATCTCCGGGGTCGACACCTCGTTCTTCTCGGCTCGGATCAGGGCCACGGCCACGGTCTCGCTCAAACAGGAGATCGAGAGGATGTTCCTCAAGAACGCCTCCATAGGCTCGGCGTCCTCGTGCAGCGGCACCTCGGTGAGCTCTTCGGGGAGCTCGGCGACCGCCTCACCGCCCAGGGCATGAACCATATCTGCGCACTGGCGACCGTGGCGCAGCTCATCAGAGACCATGATGGAGATCGACTCCTGCCAGGAGGGGTCGATGCCCGCGCGCATCATCTGCGGGATGAGTTGGGCGAAGACGCGCGCCGAGATGTGCTCGTTGACCATCCGGGTCTTCCAGGTCGCGATGGCCCGCTCGCGATCATGCGCGGTGAGCGGGGTCCGCTCCGTCAGGGTGACGTTCGCCGCCGCCGCTTGCCTGCGAAGATCCAGGGTCGCCATGGAGCGCTCCTATGCCAGTCCGTAGTCGGCCAGGGTCAGCCCATCGTAAGCGCCGGGCGCTGGTGGGCCCCAGGGCGTGCATCCCGGGATCGCGCCCATCATGCACTCCTCGTTTTCGTAGGCGGCCTCGCAGCACTCGCCGAAGCCCTCGCCCGCGCTGCAGACTCCCTCGTAGCAGACGAGCCCTGAGAACTCCTCGTCTTCGCTGACGCAGCTGCCGATCTCGCAGAAGCCGGCGTCATTGCACTGGGTGTCGCTGCCCTGCCAGTCGATCTGCGTGCAATCCCCATCGGTCGTGCACTCGTAGTCGGTCTTCTCCCAGCCCGTGCAGGCGAGGTCTGTGGGCGTCAAGCAGACGCAGGGGTCAGCGATGACCGTGCTCGTCCCGTCGCCCTCGATGACCTCAGTGAGCACATCTCCGGCTGTGGCGTCCGTGATCGCGGCGTCGGAGGTGCCAGCGTCGGGCTCCGTCGCGTCGGCGATGCTCGCGTCTGGGGATCCGACGTCCGCCGTGGGGGCGTCGACCATGACCGCGTCGCTCACGGTGGCGTCGCTCGTGGTCGTCTCAGGCGGAGTCGAGGTGTCCATGGCCAGATCGGCCAGCACGGCGTCGACGATGTCGCTCACCGCATCCGCGGTCGCGTCCGTGAGCGCCGCGTCGGCCTCGCCGACGCTCCCGCCTCCGGTGGAGTCGCTACCCAGGCAGCCCGTGGTGTTGGCGAGGAGCCCGAGGCCCACCGCCGCTCGACCGCTGGAACGCGCTACATTGCGTGCGGCGCGCAGGGCCTTCTCATAGGTCTTGGGGTCGATCACGGCTCACCTCTCGTGGGGAAATCTACGGGTCGCCAGGGACCCTGGTGGCCAGTGTACCAGAGCCGACCAACTTTGCCTGTATCGGCTTTCTTCACGGGACCCTAAAGCGTCACCATACAGAGGACGCGACGGTCGGCTCAACGGTGTCGGCCGCCTTGGCAGGCCCTCACTCCCGCTCGGACTGACACGGCATGCACAGGGGGGTCTCGGGCCTGGCGGCCAGGCGGCCATAGCCGATGGGGTCATCGCACAGGGCGCAGTCTCCGTAGGCGTCCTGGTCGATCCGGTCGAGGGCCGCTCGGATGGCTCGCAAGCGTCCCTGGAGCCGGGCGCGGCTCGCGCGAGCCATCTTCTGCTGCTGAATGGCGTCGATGCGGCTGATACGGCCGATCGGCTCCTCAAGGTCGACCGGGCGCTCGGAGTCCGAGGACGTCTCGAGCGCAGATTCGATCTCCTCGGTCAGATCTTTGAGCCGCCGATGGAGCGCGTCGAACTGCTCCTCTGTGAGCGGTTCGCTCACCGCCCTACTGGATGCCCAGGAGCTCGACGTCAAAGACGAGCATTCCGGCCGGCGCCCCTGGGCGCGCCGGCTTGACGCCGTAGGCCAGGTTCGCCGGGATCCAGAAGCGCGTCTTCTCGCCTCGTTTCATGAGCTGCAGTCCCTCGGTCCAGCCCGGGATCACGCGATTGAGCGGGAAGGTGGCCGGCTGCCCTCGAAGCACGGAGCTGTCGAAGAGCTCTCCATCCGTGGTCCAGCCGCTGTAGTGGACGCGGACGACGCTCGTCGGTCCCGGGTTGCCCTCACCGGCGCCCTTCTTCAGGACCTTGTAGGCGAGCCCGCTGGCGGTGCGCTTGGCGTCCTCGGGGGGCGCGGCCACGTCCTCAGGGACCTTCACGGTGGGCGCCGGAGTAAAGGACAGGAGCTCCACGTCGAAGACGAGGGTCCCAGCTGGCGCTCCAGGTCGGCTCGGCTTGTCACCATAGGCAAGCTTGCCCGGGATCCAGAACCTGCGCTTCTCTCCGTCGACCATGAGCTGCAGCCCCTCGGTCCAGCCGGGGATCACCGCGTCGAGGGGAAAGGCGATGGGCTCTCCTCGGGCCACAGAGCTGTCGAACATCTTCCCGTCGGTCGTCCAGCCAGTGTAGTGGACCTTCACCGTGTCTCGGGCGCCGGGCCTCAGCGTGCCTGTGCCCTTGCGGATGAGCTTGTGCTTGAGCCCTGAGGCGGTCGTGATCGCGTCCTTGGGCGCCTTGGCGACGTCCTCAGGTGCAGGAATGGTTGCGGCCATCAGAGGGATCTCCAGCGCCAGGGTCAGGGTCAGAGAGAGGATGGGGATCAAGAGCTTGGGTGCGTTCATGGAGCGTGTTCTACTCCCTTGTCGCCCTATTGCACAGAAGAACCTGTGCGCTCCAGAGGGTGGGCCACTACGCCCTCGATGTCCTCGATCAGCTCCGCCCCGAAGGCTCCCGCCGGCGTCCTGAAGCCAGGTTCGGCCTCTCCCGCCAGGACACGCTCGACGCAGCGCACGGCCGCCTCTGCGGTCAGGGCGTAGGCCTCCGGCCCGCTCAGTGTGGCCGTGACGGTCTCGTCGCCTCGTCGAGCCTGTCCCCAGATTTGGGAGTACCCCGACTCTCGTAGCTCGGGCGGCGGCCCTTTGACCCATCGATCGACCGCCCGCTTGAGCGCCCACTGGACGGGCGCGGAGCCGAGCAGGGGTCGGAGCGGCCCTCCGAGGCGTATCCACTTTACGTTGGACCGGGGCAGGGCGGTCCAGGTGCGGACGTTCGGGATCCCCGTCGTATGAAAGGCCGTGCTCACGTCCCCCCAGGGGACGATCACGCAGTGGCGTTCCTTGTCTTGGAAGGGGACCATCCGAGTCATGGAGGCGGGCGGACAGGGCACGATCCTGCCGTCCACGCGCTCGGCGCCCTGGTGCTTCATTCCCTCCACCGTGGAGCGGGCCGTGCCCGAGGTCATCTTGGTCACCCCACAAAAGGCGATGTCGATGTGGGTGGCCCCGGGGAGCGCGTCGGAGAGTCGCTTGGCCGTGCAGTCGGTCGGCACCACGTCAAACCCTACGGCGGGCATGACGACGACCCCCTGGGCCTGGGCCGTCTCGTGGCGCCTGGCCGCGGCCTCGAGCACCCCGATCTCGCCCGTGATGTCCAGGTAGTGGGTGCCGGTCTCGAGGCACGCGTCGGCCATAGGACGGAAGGTCGCCGAGAACGGACCAGCGCAGTGGAGGACGGCCTCGTGGTCAGACAGCGCCGCGCGCAGCTCAGCTCCCTCTCCCAGGTCGACGGCGCTCCAGGGAAGCCCGTGCGCCTCTGCGAGCGCCCGGACTCGCGTCTCGTCGCGACCGCACAGGTGGGGCTTGTGCCCGCGGGCGAGGGCGACCTCGACGACCAGGCGGCCCGTAAACCCGTAGGCTCCATAGATCATCCAACTCAAGTCTCTGACTCCGTCTGGTCATGGTGGCGTGGATAACGACTGATCTTGGGATCAGACGCGTACATGTCATCGAGCGCGTCGCTCATCTGCTGGCGGAGCTCGTCCGCCTTGTCCTGGAGGTTGGTTCGATTGAAGGTGCTTGAGTCCATGGGAGGCAGCACGCGAATCCGAACGCGCCCTGGCGTCGTCGACACCTGCCCGCTGGGGTGGATCGCATAGGAGCCCGCCATCACCATGGACACGATGGGGCAACCCAGCTCCATGGCCGTGAAGAACGCTCCCTTCTTAAAGGGCCCGAGGCTGCCGTCTTTGGTCCGGGTCCCCTCCGGGGCGACGAGGACGCGGAGCTTGTTGTCCGCGATGAGTCGGTTCGCCCGCTTCATGGAGGCGACGGCTCGTACGCTGTTCTTTCGATCGACCGTGATGAAGCGCATCAACCAGTAGATCTGACCGACGAAGGGGACGAGGAGCATCTCCTTTTTACCCACCACCACAAGCCTCGCTGGCATGTAGCTGGAGATGACGAAGATATCGATGACCGAGGTGTGGTTCATGGCGATGACGCAGGGCGCCGCGGTCTCAAGGTGCTCTTCGCCCTCGACGACGATCTCGATGCGCGACAGCCAGCACATCCCGCGGCCGTAGAAGCGCAACATCCGCGACGCCAGGCTGTAGGAGAAGGCGCGCAGGGTGAGCAGCAAGAACAGGCTGCCCAGCGTGCAGAACAGCACCGTGAAGGCCCAGCAGGTCGTGACCTGATAGATCCCCCAGAGCTTCCGCGTCATACCACCTCCACTGCGACAGCTTACCGTTCTTGCAGGCCACCCGATAGGTCACGGGTCGCATGGGTGTGACGCGTTGACGCTCTCGGTGCTCTCTCCCTACACTGTTTGGAGCCCCCACCTCGGCCAGGAGATCTCCGATGAACGTCCTGAGAATCGCGCCGCTTCTCGCCGCTTGTCTGATCGCCTGTGAGAGCTCCGGGGGTGGAGCGGTGGCCACGAGCTCAGGCTTGGATGTGCAGGACGCCACCGCGGTCGACGCAGGCGCCAGCGAGGACGGGAGCGCCTCGGGGCTGGACGCGCAGGGCGTGGCGGACAGCGCCGTCGTCCCCGACGTGTCCGGGGGTGAGAATCAACCCCCTCCGCTGGGCTCCTACTCCGAGGGCACGTGCCCGAACCTGGTCTCGGGTGACGTGGCCTTCACCAGCCTCGGCCAGGCCCGAGCGGTCCGAATCTTCCTACCACCGGAGCCGGAGGGCGCCGGTGTGCTCTACATGTGGCACGGCATGGGAGACACCGTCTCGAACTTCTCTGCGGCCATGCAGGCCGAGTACATCGCTGAGAGCTACGGATGGATCGTCGTCGTCCCCGCCGTGATCCCCTCGGACAGCTTCCTCCCAGCGCTCTGGGGCTTCCCCAGCCTCCTGGGCGGCGTCCCCGACGCGGACCTGGCCCTGTTCGACGACCTGGCCGTCTGTCTCGACGAGACCTGGGGAATCGACCGAAACCGCATCTACACCATGGGTTTTTCAGGAGGCGCTCTGTGGAGCTCCTACCTCCTTCTTCACCGCTCCGATGTCCTGGCCGGGGCCATGATCCTCTCCGGCGGCGTCTCTCCAGACGCCCTGGATCCTGTCCCGACCTTTCTCTACGACACCCCTGTTCGGGACGTCCCTGTCTTCCTGGCCCACGGAGGAGTCAACGACATCTATGACGCCCTCGTGCTCCAGATCGAGTTCGACACCATGACCGAGTTCTTCGCGGACAAGCTCGTGGAGGATGGGCACTTCACCATCCTCTGTCGTCACGGTGTCGGTCACTATTTCACTCAGGGAGTAGCGGTCTCGGGTCTGCAGTTCTTGAGCGCCCACTCCTGGAAGAACACCACGAGCTTCTGGCAACAGAACGGCCTACCTGGCTCCTTCGACTCCAGCTGCTCGATTCACTGAGCAGCGAAAGCCATAGCGCTCGGTCTCGAAGGCGGGCCACGGGCTCTCCAGGCGTCCGAGCTCGGTGACCTCGACCGATCGGGACGCCAGCAACTCCCGCTGCACCCGGGCTTCATCCTCTCCTTGATTGATGATCAGCAGCGTCCCCTGCTCGGACAAGAGACCGAGCACGTGATCGAGCAGCGCATCCGGGGAGAAGTACCGCCTGGGAAGGCGATCGGCGCCGAACGCTCCAGGCGTGATGTAGGGCAGGAGCCAGACGATCAGATCGTAGGGCCCGTCGAGCTCCGTGACCGAGCCCGTGCGGTAGGACGCGCCCTCGAACAGCTCGGTTCGTCTCCGCGCCAGCCCAGCGCGGGTGGCGCCGTCCACGTAGCGCTGGTGTCCGTCGAGCTCAATCCCGAGCCAGGGCGCCGGGCGGAAGGCGTGGTTGGCGGGCAGGTTCCACCAGGCTCTGCAGCCCACGTCGAGCGCGCGGGTCGGCGCGGGCACGTCGCTCAGGTGCTGGTCGAGGATATCGAGGTGGTAGAGGTTCAGCTCGACATCCTCTCGGTCGCAGCCGGTGGACCAGGACGAGAGGTCGTAGCGTTCACGGAGGGCCTCGGCCCGGGCGCGCTGGTTCTCGGGGAGGTCCGCGAGCCACGGCTCCAGGTCGCCGACGGGATCGATCCTGGCGGGCGCGGACCATCGCAGGCGACCCTTGAGCCACCAGTCGGCTTGAATACGCAGCTCTCGGAGGGTGCTCCACATGGGTGTAGAGAGCCTCCATCCGTTCCCGGGAGTTCGTCAACATCCCGATCAACCTGGACCGGGACCTGGGCTACCCGTAGAGTGTGAGCCGTCCACGCCAGCAGCAGGAGGTGGTGGATGAGAGTCGCCCTAAGCCTCACCCTGGTCTTAAGCCTGATGGCCATGTCGGCCTGCGTTCAGGACGAGGAGGCGCAAGACCCTGGTTTCACCAGCGTCTTCCCGGATGGCTCCGTCTTCGCGGACGGGCAGCTCATCTTGCCCGATGGCCACGTCTGCATTGGCGTGGACCCGCCTGAGAGCGCCTATGGCGCCAGCCCTGGCCCGGTGGTCGAGGTGGAGACGGCGCGGCCCGATGGTGACGCCGCTACGGACGCGGTCGCCCAGACACCGGAGGATCCTCCCGGTCCTGAAGACCCGTGCGGCGGCTCGCCCGCGACGTGCGTCGGTGCGGAGCCCCCAGAGTGGGACCTGGCGGATTTTCAGCCCCAGAGCTGTGGGTATGAGGCCGTCTACGGGCTCGACACCTTCAAGGGCAGACCGACGGTCGCCGTGCTCCTGGCGGCCTGGTGAAGTTTCTGTCAGTCCCAGGCTGGGAAACTCGAAATCATGCGCAATCAACTCCTGGCCGCCGGCCTGGAGGTGAACTTCGTCTCCATCAACAAGGACGACGCGGCCGACAAGCAGGACAAGCTCATCGAGCGATGCGCCTTTCCCCTGCTTCAGGACCTGCCCGAGGTGGGCGTCTGGGATCTCCAGGACGGTGGGAAGGACGACTTCTACATCTACGACGCGGACGGGGTCCTGGTTCAGTACCTCCCCTACAACGGGGATCTGGACCTGAACCTGAGCACGGCGGAGGGCTACGATAACCTGTGGAACGCGATCCTCACCGCCTTCTGACGGCGCTCGTCTGCGTCTCGCTGCTCGCGGCCTGCGGCGAACCTGAGGCCGACCCGGCCGCGGAGGCCGTGGCGCGCGGTCAGGCGGACTACCAGGTCTATTGCGCCGTGTGTCATGGCGCTCAGGGTGAGGGCTACGCGGCGGACAACGCCAACGCCCTGGCGCACCCGGCTTTCTTGGCCGTCGCCACCGATGAGTTCTTGAGGAGCGCCATCATTCGAGGTCGACCAGGTACGCCCATGAGCGCCTGGGGCGTCGACTGGGGAGGTCCCCTGGACGACGACTCGGTCGATGACCTGGTGGCCTACCTGCGGGCCTACGCCCAGGGCTCGCCGCTCGACGTCCACGGTGACGTCGTGACCGGCGAGGGAGCGCGCGCCCTGGGGACCTACGAGACCAAGTGCTCCTCTTGTCATGGCGCTCAGGGTGAGGGCAACACGGCCATGAGCTTGAACAACCCCGAGTTCCTCGACACCGTCAGCGACGGTTATCTCCGGTTCGCGATCCAGGCGGGTCGGGTGGAGGTGGGGATGCCGGCCTTCGCTTCGACCCTCACGACCCAGACCATCGATGACCTGGTCGTGCTCATCCGCAGCTGGGCGGTCGAGCCCAATCAGGTGCTCCCCGACCTTCCCGTCTTCGACCCCGATCAGGTGGTCTTTCAGCCCGAGGGTGACGAGGCGGAGTTCACGACCGAGGACCGGCTCGTCCCGGCGGCGGAGATCTACGAGCAGTACGAGGCTGGAAAGGCCATGGTGCTGCTCGATGCCCGACCTCCGGCGGATTACTCCGAGAGCCACATCGCCGGCGCCATCTCGATCCCCTTCTATGCGGTCGAGGAGTACGTCGACCAGCTCCCTGATGACGTCTGGATCATCTGTTACTGCGCGTGCCCTCACGCGGAGAGCGGCCTGGCCGCCGACGCCCTTGAGGCGGCGGGCTTCACCCGGGTGAAGGTGATCGATGAGGGTGTAAACTTCTGGGAAGAGCAGGGCTATCCCATGAGCGCCGGTCCGAACCCCTAAAGCGGCTCGAGGCGCACGGGAAGCCCGTCTCGGGGCTGCATCAAGGGCACGACCTCGAGGGGCATCTCGTAGTTCTCCGGGACCGAGACCCGGTAGCGCGAGAGCACGTGGTGGAGCACCACCTTGATCTCGAGCAGGGCAAAATGCATGCCGATGCACAGGTGGGCGCCACCCCCGAAGGGGAACCAGGCGTAGGGGTGGCCCTTGTGACGCAGCCCTTCGTTGTCGAAACGCAGGGGATCGAAGCTCTGAGGCGCCGGCCAGTGCTCGGGCATTCGATGGGTGTACAGCGAGCTGATGGCCACGAACGAGCCCGCTGGGATGTCGTAGCCCTGCCAAGAGAGATCCTCGGTGGCCAGCCGTGGCTGGGTGGGCACGGGCGGATAGAGCCTCAGGGTCTCTTTGGCGGCCATCTCCGAGTAGCGGGCGCCCTCCAGCGCGGTGAGGTCGATACCGGGCGCGGCGCCATCCCAGAGCTCCTCGCGCAGACGCTCTTGCCACTCGGGGTGCTTGGCGAGCTCGTAGAAGAGGGCGCTGAGCGTCGAGGTCGTCGTGTCATGAGCGGCCATGAGCAAGAAGATCATGTGATCGATCACGTCGTCGTCCCGATAGACCTCCCCGTCTTCGCTGATGGCGTGACAGAGCCGAGAGAGCATATCGGGCGTCTCCTGGGCCCGCTTCTCGGGGAGGAGCTCGGTCAGGTACCGCTCCAAAAAGGCCCGGCCCTGGATACCCTTGCGGTAGAGACCGCCCGGGATCGGGTAACGAATCAGGCTCAGGGTGGCGTGAACCGTGTCGATGAACGCCTGGTTCACCTCGCTGGACTGGTCGACCAGGGGCATGCCCAAGAAGACCCTTGAGGCCAGACCGAGGGTGAGGCTCTTGATGGCCGGGTAGAGGAGGAAGGCGTCGTCGCCGGTCTCCCATTGAGCGACCCGCTCATCGCTGATGCGGTTCATCTCCTCGACGTATCCCCGGAGCGCCGCCGGCTTGAAGGCGACCTGCATCACCTTGCGTTGAGCGCGATGGTCTTTGCCATCTCGGAGCATCAGGCCCCGATCGAAGAGGCTCTCCAAAAAGACGTTCCACCCGCCCTTGTTCGACAGCGCCGCGCCCTGGGTCTTGAGCACCCATTCGTTGGCATCAGGGCCCAGGAGGACGTTCATGCGGCGGCCGAACAAGGAGCACCAGCTCACCGACCCGTGTCTCGCCATCCGCCGCTGAATGAACCCCAGAGGGTCCTGGGCGAACTCCAGGGAGTGTCCGATCCCGGGCGGACCGCTGTCTCCCGGAATGGGGCGCGACCTGGAGGGCTCAAGCGGCGCGATTACTGAACTCATAACGGGAGTTTAGCTCATCACCCCCCGGGATTCGAGCCGAGGTGGTGCCTGCGCTGTGTCCAGGCTAGGCTGGAGGCCGATCATGAAGTTCACGCTGCTGCCCACAGAGAGACGAGGCGCGCGGCCCGGCGGCCGGGTGCTCTTGTGCGGGCTTGGCCTGGCGCTCCTGTGCGGTCTCGCCCCGTCGGCCACCGCCGTACCGAACCGGCCCTCTCCTGTGCCCATCGCGGATCTTGAGCGGGGCGCCGATCTCATCTACGGGCCCACGGGCTGTATGGATTGGGGGTGGATGTCCATCGCGAGCGCCTCCACGCTCTTCGAGGTGGCCGAGGAGGTGGAAGGCACCTTTTACCTCGTCTCGTCGGGCCTGAGCGGTCTTCATGACGAGCACCGCCTCTTTTTGCCCGAGGTGGACACCCACGACGCCCTGCTCACCTCGGCCGTGCTCGGTTCAGACTCGGAGGTCAGCCGGATCGTCCTTGAGCCCGACTTCCCCGTGCTCATCACGCCCTACGACACGGTCTTTCAATATCCCTACGAGGGCCACGCGGACTGGCTCGAGGTGCTCGAGCGCGCCCGAAACGCGGGCGTCGAGGTGAGCAGCGCCAGCGTGCGTCGCGTCTCCGCCACCCTGGTCCGGTATACGCTCCCTGGTGGTCGAAGCGTCCTCTCTGTGGAGCTCCCGGGCGCGCCACAAGAGCTCGGAACGCTCAGCTCCATGTCCCGGGTCTTCGCCGGGCGTGGCGAGATGCTCACCGCGGACGACGCGGTCGAGCTCTATGTTCTCGCTCGACCCCTGATGTCGGGTCCGAGGCTGCGCTCCACCCTGGAGTTGATGACCGCGGAGCGCGCGCCGCTCGAGCGCGACGGGAGGTCAGACCAGCGCTCGGATGCGCCGGTGCTCGTCTTCCCTGGAGGGCCTCTTATTCCCCACGCCAAGCCCGATGAGCAGGAGCTCTGCGCCCGCGCCATGGCCGGTCTGAAGCCCGCGGCGCTCGTCCCGCGGGCCGGAGAGCTCGCCCTGGGCGCTGAGGAGCTCTCGGCGGCGGCCAAGCGTCACGGGCTGCGCTACCTGGCCGCGAACCTGAAGGTCGCCGGCGGTGACGAGCAGCGTCATCTGTTCCGGCGCTACGCCATCGAGGAGCGCGACGGGCTGAAGATCGCCCTGATCGGCATGGTCGGTCAGAGCGAGCTCGAAGATCTGCCCGTGGCCGTCCGAGCTCAGTGGGAGATCGAGGATCCGGTCGTCGTCTTCGGCAAGATCCGTCGCGCCGTGGACAAGCAGCTGGGCCGCCGGCCGGATCTCACGGTCGTGCTCATGGGGACGACCGACGGTGAGCTCCTCAATCGCATGAACAACATCGTCGGAGCGGACGTGGTGATCGGCAGCCGAGGGGGCTGGACGCAGATGGGTCGCCGCGAGCACCAGGAGGTCGTCGCCGATGGCCAGGGGCGGGAGGGCGTCCGCTGGGCCAAGCCCCTGGTGCGCGTCTCAGGTCCGGGGTTCGGCGTCGGTCGGATCTCCGCCCGCTTTGGTCCGGGTCACCGCGACGGGCGCGCGCGACTCTCAGCGGTGGTCCATGAGCGCCGGCCCGTGAAGTTCGAGGGTCCCCGTGATGAGGCTTATGGCGAAGAGCGCCGCGCCATCGAGGAGCGTCTGATCGCGGGCTGGAACCAGGTGATGCTCCCGGACGTCGGTCCCATCGTGCAGCGCCACCCCGAGCTCCAGGAGCTCGTCTACGGCGAGGCGGTCCTCTACAACGGTCACGCGCGGCCGAACCCGCGGAGCATGCCCGCGAGCTTCACCGATCGGCTCTGGATGCGCCTGGTCACGAACGTGCTCCGCGAGCAGCTCGGAGCGGACGTAGCCATCTCCAGAAACCTGCGCCGACAGACGTCGATGATCGGGCCCCTGCAGCGCTTCTTCACCGAGCGATGGCTCCGGCACCCGGACGCGATTCGCCGCGTGCGCATGACCGGGGGAGAGCTCCTGGCGCTCACGGCCCGTCTGGCGAACCGGAGCCGAGACCCGGCCGATCCCCGTCAGATCTTCAGCGCCGGTCTCGACCCCATAACCGGTCGTGTGGCGGGTCGTCCCACCGACCCGAAGCACACCTACGATGTGGTCGTCACCGACCAGGTGCTCAGCGACCCCGAGTTCGCGCCCCTGTTCGCCGGCAAGCCCCTCGACGAGCGCTTCTCGGTCACCGAAGAGGGCCAGTGGCGTCCCCATGAAGACGGCCGTGGGCTCACCATCGGCGAGGTCGTGAGCCCGCTCTTTGAGAGCTGGCTCGACCCCGAGGGTGACACCTTTGATTCGAAGAACGCCGCGGCGCTCGAGGCCCTGCTCCTCGACCACTCCAAGCGCTACGAGCCCCGGTGGCACCTGCAGGTCGACGAGCTCTCGGTCCGAGGGTCGTCTCTGGGCAACACGTCGAACGTGGGGACCTTCGCCGCCTCCAAGGAGACGCGGGTGAACACCCCGGAGCACTTCTCCATCGGCTTTCGGAGTCAGTTCGGCGTCCAGTACGACGGCCCGGATGTGCTCTGGGATAACCGGGTGGCCGCCCAGCTTCAGCGCCAGGAGTTCTCTGTGGACGGCCAGCCGGCCACGGTCCAGGAGGCGGCCGACGATCTGGTGATCTCGAGCGAGCTCCGCTTCAACTCCGTGAAGATTGACCTGGGCGAGCAGGCCATCCCCATGGTGCCGTACATCCAGGCCTCCTACGACACAGAGTTCACGGCGATTGAGAGCCCGACCGAGGAGGATCCCGACGCCCGCCTCCCTCACCAGCACGTCCTCCGCGCGGCCATCGGTCAGGTGATGACGCCTGGGAACTGGCTCAAGGAGGTGCGTTTGGGCGCGCTCTTTCAGGAGGACTTCAGCGAGGAGCCCCTGCGCTACGACGGCGGTCTGGTCACGGGGATGAAGATCGAGCTTCCGGTCTTCGAGTCGGTGATCTTCAAGAGCCAGCTCGACATCCGCTACCTCTTCCCGGACTCCAACGACACCGAGAGCGATCTGGGCCTCGTTTTGACGAGCGTGAGCCAGCTCGTGATCCCGGTCACCAGCGGCATGAACCTCCTGGTGTTCGCCGACTACTACCTCGTTGGGGGCAAGCTGGAGTCCAACCGAGACTTCGGGGGCAGCCAGGTCTACGGTCTCGGCCTGGACTTCGCTCGGTATTTCAGGCTCTAGACGGATCTTTTGACACTGAACATGTGATCAGTTACCGATCGAGAGATGTCCTCTCCGATCGCCTACGCCGAGCTTCACGCCCACTCCGCTTTCTCCCTCCTCGATGGCGCCTCCTCGCCTGAGGCCCTGGTCGCTCGCGCTCATGAGCTCGGCCTCTCGGCTCTCGCCGTGGTCGATCACGACGATCTCGGCGGCGCGGTGCGCCTCCATCGGGCCGCCCAGGAGGTCGGCCTCTCGGTGATCCACGGCGCGAGCCTCACCCTGGAGGACGGGAGCTCTCTGCCGCTCCTGGTCCGTAACCGAGTCGGCTGGGGGAACCTGTGTCGCCTCGTGAGCCTGGCGCGAACGGCCTCTCCTCGGGGCGCGCCGCGAACGACGATCGAGCGCCTCGGAGCTCACAGCGAGGGGCTCATGGCGCTCACGGGCGACGCTCGGGGGCCCCTGGCGCGCGCCCTGGACCGAGACGACGAGCCTCAGGCCTTGATGATCCTCGGTCGCCTCGTCGAGCTCTTCGGTCGAGAGGGCCTGCGCGTCGAGGTCTTCAACCATCGCCTGCCCTGGGAGCGTCGGCTGTCTGAGCGCCTGGTCACCCTGGCCAGGCGGGCTGGGGTCGCGTGGGTGCCCGCCCAGGGCGCGCGCTACGCCCATCGAGACGACGCTTGTGCCTACGATGTCCTCACGTGTCTTCGCCACCAGGTGACCCTGGAGGACGCCGGTGAGCGCCTGCTGCCGAACGCCGAGTGGGGGATCAAGGGACCCCAGGAGATGGCGGCGCTCTTCCCGGGAGATGAGGCGGCGATCGCTCGAACCCTCGAGGTGGCCCAGGCGTGCGCGTTTCGCCTCGAGGACCTGGCCCCGCGCTTGCCCCGATACGAGCACCCATCGGGCGGACAGGACGACGATCAGGTCTTGGCCCGCATGGCCCATGAGGGCGCCCGGGAGCGCTACGGACCCTCTTTGAGCGAGGCCCACCGCCGCCAGCTCGCTCATGAGCTCTCGCTCATCGGTCGGCTGGGCCTTGCGGGGTACTTCCTCATCGTCTCAGACATCGTCTCGTTCGCCCGCAGAGAGAAGATCCTCATCCAGGGCCGAGGGTCCGCGGCCAACTCGGTCGTCTGCTACTGCCTTGGGATCACCTCGGTCGACCCGGTGGGGATGGATCTTCTCTTTGAGCGCTTCTTATCCGAGGAGCGAACCGACCCGCCGGACATCGACGTGGACATCGAGCATCACCGCCGAGAGGAGGTCTTGCAGTACGTCTACGAGCGCTACGGAAGAGATCACGCGGCCATGGTGTGCGAGAGCATCACCTGGAGAGGCAAGAGCGCCGTTCGGGACGTGGCCCGAGTTTTGGGGCTCGACGGTGAGGTCTCGAGCCGCCTGGCCGTCGAGGTGGGTCGAAGCGAGGCCTCGGAGGCCGCAGAGCACCTCAAGGAGGGCGGGGCCGCGCGGGCCGGGCTCGACCCGGAAAGCCCGACCACGCGAGCGCTCCTGGACGTGCTCTCGCGGCTGGACAGGCTCCCTCGTCATCGCTCCATTCACACCGGTGGTTTCGTGTTGACGGCCGAGCCCCTGAACACGGTCGTCCCCATCGAGTCGGCCTCCATGGCCGACCGGACGGTGATCCAGTGGGACAAGGACGACCTGGGCCCGGTGGGGCTGGTGAAGATCGATCTTCTGGGCCTGGGGATCTTGACGGTGATCTCCGAGGCGCTCTCCACGCTGCGCCACAGCCGGGGGATCGAGCTCGATCTGGCGCGCCTGCCCACCGATGACCCGGCGGTCTACGAGCAGATCAGCCGCGCGGACACGGTCGGGCTCTTTCAGATCGAGAGCCGGGCCCAGATGAACAGCCTGCCCCGGACGCGCCCGGATCGGTTCTATGACCTGGTCGTCCAGGTGGCGATCATCCGCCCCGGGCCCATCCAGGGCGAGATGGTGCACCCCTACATCCGCCGCCGTCGAGGCGAGGAGCCCGTGACCTATCTCCACCCGGATCTGGAGCCGGTCCTCAAGCGCACCCTAGGCGTCCCGCTCTTTCAAGAGCAAGGCATGAAGGTCGCCATCGCCATGGCCGGGTTTACGCCCGGTCAGGCGGACCGTCTGAGGAAGGTCATGGGCTTTAAGCGCGCTCCCGATCACCTGCCTGGGATCTTGCGAGACCTCTGGCAGGGCATGGCCGAGCGCGGCGTCGATGAGCCCACGCGGTTGAGGATCTTAAAGCAGCTCGAGGGCTTCGCCAGCTACGGCTTTCCCGAGAGCCACGCGGCGAGCTTCGCGCTGCTCACCTACGCCTCGGCCTGGCTTCGACACCACTTCGCTCCTGAGTACCTGGCCGCGCTCTTAAACGCGCAGCCCATGGGGTTTTACTCCCCTTCGACCCTGGTCGAAGACGCCCGACATCACGGGGTCGAGATTCGCCCCATGGACCTGGTGTTTAGTCGCTGGAGGACGACCCTGGAGACCGACACGGACCCCCCGGCGGTGCGTCTGGGCTTTCACCTGGTCCGGGGCCTGGGCTCCCGGGCGCGGGAGCGCCTGGAGCGGACGCTCGGGGCCGGCCGGGTGGGCAGCTTAGATGAGCTGGTCTCGCGGGCTGGGGAGCACGGGCTTCCTGATGAAGCCCTCCACGTCCTGGCCCGCGCCGGGGCCTTTCGAACGCTCTGGCCTGGCCGCCGTCAGGCGCTCTGGGCCTTGATCCGACGCCTCGTCGAGCGCCAGGGAGCCTTGCCTCTCTCGCGCCCGGACGACCGCCCGCTGCCCCTGCCGTCCATGACGCTCCTTGAGGAGACCGCGGCCGATTACGCGAACCTGGGCCTTTCTCATCAGGTGCACCCCATGACCTTCTACCGCCGAGGGCTCCGGGACCGGGGCGTGGCCTCCTCCCTGGATCTCGCGACCCTGCCCCACGGCACGAAGGTGCAGGTCGGGGGCCTGGTGATTTGCCGTCAGCGCCCCGGCTCGGCCAAGGGCGTCTTCTTCATGACCCTGGAAGACGAGCACGGCATGGCCAACATCGTCGTCATGCCCGACCTCTTCGAGCGCGATCGTGTCGCCCTGGTCACCACCTCGACCCTGATCGTCCACGGGACCCTGGAGCGCCACCAGCGGGTGATCAACGTCTTGGCCCACCGTTTTGAGGCCCTGGAGTCTCGCGGCGGCTCCGAGCACCACCGATCCCATGACTTTCACTGAGCGCCCAAGGAGCAGTCTTCCCGCCCAAACCCCTTGCCAGCCTTAAAACATTTCCGTAAAACCGCGCTCCGAAGACGCCGATGTAGCTCAGTTGGTAGAGCAGCTGATTCGTAATCAGCAGGTCAGCGGTTCAAATCCGCTCATCGGCTCCAGGCAACACGAGGCCCCCGACGGTTCACCCGTCGGGGGCTTTGTCGTTCTCGCGGTCGCGCCCGCTGGCCTCAGTTGGCCAGGGCTATCCCATCGAATAGGATGGTCTCTCACCCTTGGGGAGCGTCAGAGCCCTACGAGCAGCCCAGGCGGAGCAAGGCCTCCCAGCTGC
>CALCNF010000273.1 GCA_937897815.1 uncultured Pseudomonadota bacterium
CTCGCGGCGCATGTGCGTGGCGGGTCGGTGCGCTCTACAAGGGGCTCGCCGAACTTCGCTCCCATGGCTCGGTCGGGGCCCAGAGGCGGCTCTTTGGCCGGGCGCGATCCGAGGGCCCCATTGCTGCCTCCTGCGCTGCTGAGCGCCGTTCTCACGAGGGGATCTCCCTGCCCAGCGCGGACAGCGCGGCGCTGCTGCGCGCGCTCAGTCTCGGTGACCGTACGGGGGTCACACCTTCCATCCGGGAGGCCTTCATCGACACGGGCACCATGCACCTGCTCGCCATCTCCGGGCTTCACCTCGGGGTGGTGGCCTGGGGTCTTTACAGGACGCTGCTCGCGCTCCTGTGTCTCCTCGGACCGGGAGCCTGGACCCGTGACAACCCGAGGTTCGCGGCGGCCCTGGCCATCCTGGGCGTCTGGGGCGTCGTGTCCCAGATTCAGACGACCGACGCGACGCTGCGCGCCGCCTGGGCCGTGAGCTTCATCCTCCTGGGTCTCTGCGCGGGACGGAGGGCGGACCCCTTGAGGGTCCTCCTGCTGGCCGCGTCCGCCGTGGTGACCCTCGATCCCCGCGCCCCCCTGGGCGCCTCCTTTCAACTCTCGTTCATCGCGGTCTGGGCGATCCTGAGCGTGGCGCCGCACGTGAGCGCTCTACGTGAGCGACTGGAGTCACCTGGCGCTGTGTCCCTGCCCACCATGAGGCGGGTGGGCAGGGGGCTCCTGGAGCTGGGGATGGTGAACCTCGCGGCCAGCGCCGCGACGGCGCCCCTGGGCCTCAGCTGGTTCGGACAGCTCTCATGGGTCGGTCCCCTGGTGAACCTTGTCGCGACCCCCTGGGTCGCCCTCGTCGTGGTCCCCTCCATGGTTGTGTGGCTGTTCATCTCCGGCCTCTGGCCTCCCCTGGGAGCGCTCACGGCGCCGATCCTCGATGGGGTACTTGGCCTTCTCCTCGATGGCCTTGAGGTCTGGGCTGAGCTCGCGGGCTCCGCTCAGTGGGTCGCTGTGCCACGGTGGTCGGGTCTGGCTCTGAGCCTGGGCGTGGTCGGGCTGCTTGGGAGGGGCTGGCGTCGACTTGGAGGCGTCGCGCTGGTCGCCATAGGACTCATCGGAGCGTTCATGGCTACCGCGCCACCACAGGCCTGGCGAGTCACCGCCTTGGATGTTGGACACGGCGACGCCGTGCTGCTCGAAGGGCCTCAAGGGCAGACGGCGCTCATCGACGCGGGCGGGCACCCCCGACACCCTCGGCTGGGCGCGGAGCAGGCCCGTCGGCGCCTGCTCCCGCAGCTCGCCCGCCTGGGTGTCGCGCGACTCGACCTCCTCGTCATCACCCACGGCGATCTGGATCACGTGGGTGGCGCCGTGGAGCTCGCGCGACGCATCCCGGTCGAGGAGGTCTGGGTCTCAGGGTGTCCCCAACGTCGCGCCGTTCACGCCCTGGCTCGCGGTGTGATCTCTCGTCGTGGTCGGGTGGTGCGCGTCTCAAGCGGGCCACCTCGCATGTGGGGTGAGGGGAGCTTGGAGGTCCTGTGGCCTCGCTCTGGAGCTCCCTGCCCGAGTACGGAGAACGATCGAAGCGTGGTCCTGAGGCTGGAGACCCCTGGAGGCAGCGCGCTCCTTATGGGGGACGCGAGCGCTGAGGTGGAGAGGACGCTCCTGGAGCTTGCGCCTCATCGCCTCAGAGCGGACGTCCTCAAGGTCGGCCACCATGGCAGCGAGACCTCGTCAGACGCGCGCTTCGTCGCGGCGACTGGTTCCCGAATCGGGCTCGTCTCAGGGCCGGGAAGGCATCGGGGTTCTCTGCCGTCGGAGGCCATTCTGGCGCGCCTCAGGCAGGCGGGCTTGTCCGTCTGGATCACGGGGCGAGATGGGACTGGTCAGATCCTCTTGGACCCGACGCTAGAGCGCCAGGTCACCCGGATCAGAACTCCATGATCTCGGCTTCCTTCTTGGAGGCCTCCGCCTCGAGCTTCGCGATGGCGTCGTCCGTCTGCTCCTGCATCTGCTTGAGGGCTCGGTGTTGCTCATCCTCGCTGACGCCGTCGAGATCCTTGATCATGCCGTTGGCGTCCCTTCGAGCGTTGCGGACCTTGACTCGGGAGTCCTCAGTCAGTCGGCCGAGCTGCTTCACCAAATCCTGGCGTCTCTCACCGGTGAGCGGGGGGATGGGCAGCCGGATCATCTCTCCGTCGTTCGACGGCGTCAGACCCAGGTTGCTCGACACGATCCCCTTCTCGATCTCGATGAGCATGCCCTTCTCCCAGGGCTTGATGGTGATCATCCGAGCGTCGGCCACGTTGAGCGCCGCCACCTGGTTCAGAGGCGTCGCGCTTCCGTAATATTCGATGCGCACGCCGTCGAGCAGCTGCAGGTTCGCCCGGCCGGTACGGAGTCGAGACAGCTCCTTGAGGAAGCTCTCCATCGACTTGTCCATGGCGTCCTGCGCCAACTCGAAGATCTCGCCCAACTCCTCCGACATCACCAGCCTCCCGGACTCCAAGTGAGCCCCGAGTGTACTCGGCGAAACCTCAGTGGCAAGGGCTCACCAGATCCGGGCTTCCCGCGCCGGCCTGCTCGCCCGATCGCTGAGCCGATCTCAGTCGGTGACGAGAGTCCCGATGGCCTCGCCGCTAACCGCTCGAACGATGTTCGCGGGGTCGCGCATGTCGAAGACGAGGATGGGAAGCGACGACTCTCGACACAGGGTCACCGCTGTCGGATCCATCACGCGCAGGTCGCGCTGGATCACCTCGCCGAAGGTCAGGCGTTCGAACCGAACGGCGTCGCTGTGCTTGTTCGGGTCCTTATCGTAGACCCCGTCGACCATGGTCCCCTTCATCACGACGTCGGCCTGGATCTCCGACCCGCGAAGCGCGGCAGTGGTGTCGGTCGTGAAGTACGGGCTCCCGGTGCCAGCCCCAAAGATCACGACGCGTCCCTTGGCCAGGTGGCGCTCGGCGCGGCGTCGGATGTAGGTCTCAGCGACCGTGCGCATCTCGATCGCCGTCATGAGGCGGGTGGGGACACCCGCGTTCTCGAAGGCATCCTGGAGCGCCATGCCGTTAATGACCGTGGCGAGCATGCCCATGTAGTCCGCTGTAGCGCGGTCCATCCCAGCGGCGGCTCCCTTGAGCCCCCGGAAGATGTTGCCGCCACCGATGACGACGGCGACCTCGATCTTCAGCGAATTGAGCTTCTTGATGGACTCGGCGATGCCTTGGATCGTCGGGACGTGGAGTCCAAAGCCCATCTCGCCCATCAGGGCCTCGCCGGACAGCTTCAGGAGGACGCGCTTGTAGACCGGGTTTTCCATTGTGTTCCGATGCTCCGGGGCAGGGGGCTCGATGGGGTCGCGCCAAAAAAAGAGGCACCGACCCTTGGGGCGGTGCCTCTTTTTGGCATCTACAGAGCGGGGCGTCTAGAGGCCCGCCTGCGCGGCGACCTCAGCGGCGAAATCGTCTTCCGCCTTCTCGATGCCCTCGCCGACCTCAAATCGGACGAAGCGGCGAACCGAGATCTTCTCTCCGATCTTGGAGCCGATCTCGGTCTGAAGCTGCTCGATGGACTTGTCGGGATCCTTCACGAACGCCTGCTCGAGCAAGCAGACCTCCTTGGCCCACTTCTTGAGGCGACCCTCGACGATCTTCTCGGCGATGTGCTCGGGCTTGCCCTCTTCGGCGGCCTGACCCATGAAGATCTTCTTCTGCTGGGCGACCTCATCGGCTCCCAGATCGTCGGAAGAGACCACAAGCGGTCCCGTGGCGGCGATGTGCATGGCCACGTCCTTGACGAAGCCCTGGAAGTCGTCGCTTCGAGCAACGAAGTCGGTCTCGCAGTTCACCTCAAGGAGGACGCCGATACGTCCGCCCATGTGGATGTAGTTTCCGACAAGGCCCTCGGCCGCGATCTTGCCAGCCCGCTTGCTGGCGCTCGCGAGCTGCTTCTTCTGGAGGAACTCGATGGCCGCGTCCATGTCGCCGTCGGACTCCACCAAGGCCTTCTTACAGTCCATCATTCCCGCTCCGGTGCGCTCCCGGAGCTCCTTGACCATGCTAGCGCTGATGCTCATTGCTAATCTCTCTGTGAGTTGAGTTCGTTGGGGTCGATCAGGCGTCTGCGGCGGGCGCCTCAGCGCTCGCCTCTGCCGCGTCATCGGTGCTCGGCTCTGCCGCCTCTTCGGCCGCGACCTCCGTGCTGGCCGCCGCGTCGTCGGCCTTCGCCGCTGAGTCGTCAGCCTTACGGATCACCACGTCCACGTCCCGCTCCTCTCCGCTCGTCGAGCTGGAGAACTCGCGCGCCAGGTCATCCTTGTGGAGCGAAGCGCCCTCAAGGTAGGCGTCTGCCACGGCCCGCGCGAACAGACGAATGGCGCGGATCGCGTCGTCGTTCGAGGGGATGGGGTAGTCCACGTGGGTCGGATCGGAGTTGGTGTCCGAGAGGGCGATGATCGGAATGCCCAGTCGTCGTGCCTCTCCAAGCGCCAGGTGCTCCTTGACCGTGTCCACGATGAAGACGGCGCCGGGGAGCTTGGGCATCTCGCGGACGCCGCCCAGGTTGCGCGTCAGCTTCGTCAGCTCACGCTCGAACCGGATCACCTCTTTCTTCGTCAGGCGCTCCACCTGGCCGACGCTGAGCTTCTTCTCGATCTCCGTGATGCGGTCCAGCGACGTGCGGATCGTACGGAAGTTCGTGAGCATGCCTCCGAGCCAGCGATGGGCCACGTAGGGCTGCTTGCATCGCTCGGCCTCCTGGCGAACGACCTCCTGGGCCTGTCGCTTGGTGCCGACGAAGAGGATCTGATCGCCCTTCTGACCCAGCCGCGAGGCGAAGTCGAGCGCGTCCCGAAGGAGCTGCGAGGTGATCTGCAGGTTGATGATGTAGACCCCGTTCTTGGCGCCGTAGATGTACGGACGCATCTTCGGGTTCCAACGCTGGGTCTGGTGGCCGAAGTGAACGCCGGCCTCCAACATGTCTCGCATGGTTACTGTAGCCATGGTGTGTCCTCCCTTTCGTTTGTCCTCCACTCCCCTAACGAGGCCTCACGGCGCTCGCACGAAAGGTTGGGAAGTGTGCGAATTATTTGAAAAACGTAGCGCTCGTAAGCGCCAAAGTGCGCGGCGATATAGCACGCACCTCGCGGGCGGGCAACCACGCAATGCACGCGTGAGGCCTGCTGTCGCGTGAGCCGGGGTCAGGGGGCGGCGAGCTGCGCCAGAGACTCGAGGGCGACCTGCTTGGCCGTCAGCCACGCGATCCTGGGTGTCTCCAGATCGGCCGTGGGTTGGTTGAGCGTTACGGGTCCTGGACGCGTGATCACGTCAAGGAGCCCGATCGCGTGACGTCGAAGCCCGAGTTCTCCGACCGTGATAGCCGCGCGGATCATCACCAGCGCATCGTCGTGTAGAAGCGCGTCGCGCAGCTCCGCGTCTAGCTGTCCACCGTCGACCACGAAGCGCAGATCGGGCCGCGCTCCACGCGCGTCCACCGGAGGGACCGGCTCGCTGTAGAGGCGATCGCGGATCGCGCCCGCTCGCCGAACCAGCTCATGGGGGTCGACCTCGTTCGCGTTGGCGGCGCGGAGCACGATGGCTCGGGCCTCGGTCACGGCCGTCGACCGCTCTCCCATACGCCACAGCGTCTCCAGGTTCCCCCGATCGTCGTTCGGGCGATGCCCACAGCTCGCCACGGCTCCGCAGAGCGACAGGACGACCAGGGTGTTGAAGAGGACGCGCATGGCGCCGACCGAACCACGAGTGGGGACCTCGCCACAAGCGGCGCGCCGCAAAAACCAGCCCACAGCCCGGAAAAGGGCTCCACGCTTTCAGATCGAGCCGCTATGCTCGCCCCATGAAGCGCCAGGAAAAGGCCGATCGTATCGGCGTCATGCTCGACGAGCTCTATCCGGAGCCCCCGATTCCCCTCGATCATCGGGACTCTTTCACCCTGCTCATCGCGGTGCTCTTGAGCGCTCAGACGACCGACAAGAAGGTCAACGAGGTGACCCCCGCGCTCTTCGAGGCGGGCCCGACGCCCCAGCGCATGGCGGCGCTCTCTGTGGATGTGATCCGCGATCACATTCGACAGGTCGGCCTCGCCCCGACGAAGGCCAAGAACATTCAGGCGCTCGCGCAGCGTCTCATCGATGATTTCGATGCGGAGGTCCCGGCCGATCTCGCCGCGCTGGAGTCACTCCCCGGCGTCGGTCACAAGACCGCCA
Source organism: uncultured Pseudomonadota bacterium (assembly GCA_937897815.1). Taxonomy (GTDB): domain Bacteria; phylum Myxococcota_A; class UBA9042; order PHBI01; family CALCNF01; genus CALCNF01. The sequence continues at coordinate 6,220 of CALCNF010000273.1, forward strand.
GCGTCGTCATGTGCCAGGCCTTCGGGGTCCCCGCCTTTCCCGTCGACACACACATCCATCGCCTGGCGGCCCGCTGGGGTCTCTCGAACGGGAAGAACGTTGATACGACCGAGCGTGATCTCAAGCGCGTCTTCCCGCGGGACACCTGGAATCGGAGGCATCTCCAGATCATCTACTTTGGTCGTGAGTACTGTCCGGCGCGTCATCACGACCTCAGCACGTGCCCCATCTGCAGTTGGGCCGCGACAAAGAAGCGGATCGCTGAGGAGGCCAAGCGATAAGGGAGCGCTTCGATCAGCGCTCGTCGAGCATCTGATCGAGAAAGGCCCGCGATCTCAGCGCGCGCCCTGAGGCCTCTTGGATTCGCAGCTCGAGTTGACGAGCCAGCTTGCCGCGGCCGTCCCGGTCGAGGGGCTGCCAGGTGCCCGACAGCCAGCCCTCGAGGACGGCCTGCACTGAAGCGTCGACGCGGAGCTGCCCCAGCTCGGGGAGCATGCCTCCGAGGGCGAGCATCTTGAGTTCGAAGAGCAAGAGGTGATCCTCGGTCGCCTCCACCTCAGGTCGATTCAGGTGCATCAGCGCCCGCCTTAGGAGATCGAAGACACCCTCTTCGCGGCCATGCTCGGGGACCAGATGCAGCACGATCTCGCACATGGTCGAGGCCAGGCTGAATCGGAGGAGGTCCGCCTTGAGCACCGGGTGGGACTCCACGGTCGACGCGGAGAGCAGGCGTGCCATGCCTGCGCCCCCTTGAGAGAGTTCGACCTGGGTACGGGTAAGAGGCTCTACGTGGGCTCCAAACCTTCGGGTCGAGCTCATCGCTCCCTTGGCGAAGGCTGGGAAGCGGCCCTGCTCTTCAGTGAGGAGCGTGATCACCCGATCCGCTCGGGCCTCCTGGCTGCCTAGAACGATCGCCTCGACGCTGGTCCGGGCTCGGCTCATGGCTTCGCTCCTGATGGCCTAGAGCCCGAAGGCCTTCAGCAGCCCGGCCGCGATCCCGAAGTAGGCGGCGATCCCGAGGATGTCGACGGCGGTGGTGACCAGGGGGCCGGTCGCGACGGCGGGGTCAAACCCGACACGGCTCAAGAGGATCGGCAGCGCCGCGCCGACGCCGCTCGCGATGATCATGCCCGCGACGAACGCCAGGCCCACGGTCAGGCCGTAGTAGGGGCTCCCAGCGACCGCCCAGGCCACCAGGCCCACCAGGATGCCGTACAGGGTGCCCATGATCAGGCCGACGAGGATCTCTCTGCGCAGGATGGCCCAGTTCCCGCCGACCAAGCTGATTCGACCGACCGCGAGGGCGCGCACGATCACGGTGGCGCTCTGGGTGCCGACGTTTCCGCTCATCCCCAGGATCACCGGCAGAAAGAAGGCCAGGGCCTCGTGGGCCTGGATCGTCGCGGCGAACAGGCTCATGACTCCGGCACCGATCAGGCCGCCAAAGGCGCTCGCCAACAGCCAAGGGAATCGAATGCGAACGTTCCCGCGGACCCCGTGGATGTCCGTGAGGTCCTCACCGGCGCCGGCCATCTTGAGGATATCCTCGGTGGCCTCGTCGCGCAGGACGTCGATCACGTCGTCGACGGTCACCAGTCCGAGGAGCTTGTTGGTGTCATCGACCACGGGAATGGACAGGAAGCTGTAGCGCGCGACCAGGCGAGCGACCTCCTCCTGGTCCGTCTCCGGGCTCACGCTGATCACGTCGCTCGACATGACCTCGCTGACCCGCGTGCCCGGCAGGGCCATGACGAGCTTGCGAAGGGAGAGCACGCCGACCAGGTGGCCGTGGTTGTTGACCACGTACACGTAGTAGACCATCTCCACGTCGCCGGCGGCCCGCAGGCGCTCCTGGGCGCTCTCGACCGTGTCTTCGGCCTGGAGCGCCAGGTACTCGGGAATCATGATGCCGCCGGCCGTGTCGTCGGCGTAGCGCATCAGGTCCTCGACCTCGTCGCTCTCCTCAATGCTCCCGAGGATCGCCGCCGCGTGATCGGGCTCAAGATCCGCGAGGATATCGGCCATGTCGTCGGGCGCCATCTCCCGGAGAATCCGAGCGGCCTCGTGGGCCAAGATGGGGCTCAGCACCTTTTGGCCGAACGGGGCGGCCATCAGCGTGATCACATGCGCCTGCCGCTCGGCGGTGCTCAGGCACGCGAAGATCGCGAGCTGCTCCTCGGTCGCCATCGAGGACATGGCCGCCGCCAGCTCCTCGTCGCGGGTCTTGTCCACCAGCTTGACGAGGTGGCCCGTCGCGTCACGTCGCAGATATCGACGCAGGCTCTCGTGGAGCAACCGGAGCTTGTTCGCTTGCATGGAACGCTCCGAGGTTTAGCGCTTGTCGAGCCCGATGGTCGTGGAGACGCCGCCCGTCTGGTTCTGGTGCATCACAGGCGTCTCGGGCTGAGCGGTCTGTGGGCCGCGCTCGGGGCTCGTCCCGACCATGAGCCAAGCAGCCAGGAACATCACGACAGCTACGAGGACAAGCGCCGCCGGACCGAATCGCATTCGAGTGGAGTCCGAGTAGCCATCGCTGAGCAGGAGCGCGAAGTGATCGGAGCTGTGCTCGGCCGTGGCCATCTCAGGCATGGGGCGCGGCGCGCTCTGGCTCGCGGGCTCGACGATCGGCTCGGCCGTCTGCGCGAGCTGCTCGAGGAGCGCCTCGGGCTCGACGCCGACGGCGATCGCGAAGGACCGCACGAACCCTCGGGTGAAGACCGGCGCCGGCAGGGCCTCACGGTCTCCTGCCTCGATGGCCTCAAGGCTTGCGCGGGTCACGCGGGTCTCGCTCGCCACGTCGTGTATGGACATGCCGCGTGCGATGCGCGCTTGCTGTAATGTCTGGCCAATCTGGTTCATGATTTGTGACTTCATAGCCTGAATAAACGGGGGACGCGAGCCGGGTCCGGCCGAAACGTCCGCGAGTAGATGCCTGGCGATGTTCTCGATGTCAATGGGCGGGTCATCACCGGTCGATCACCAGATGGGGCCGATCGCGGGGTGATCAATCGATGGCTCGAAGCCCGTCCACCGGTGTCTTAGCCGCCGCTCGGCCGGCGGAGTACTGGGTCGCCGCCAGGGTGCAGAGCGCGGTCGCCACAGCGACCCCAACCAGGTCTAAACCGCTCAGGGAGACCGGTAGACGGTCGATCAGGTACACGGAGGCGTCGAGCTGATAATCGACGATGTCGACCAGCTTCGTGACACCGACACCGACGGCCAGGCCGGCGGCCGTTCCCAGGGTCGTCACGAAGAGCCCCTGGAGGGTGAAGATCATTCGAACGACCCCGGCTGTCGCGCCCATGGCCCTCAGGATCGCGATCTCGGCTGTTCGCTCGTGGATGATCATCACCTGGGAGCCGACGACCACGAAGCTCCCCACCACGATGATGATCAAGAAGAAGATCGTGAGCACGATCTTCTGGAGCTTCAGGGCGCTGAACAGGTTGCTGTTCATCTCCTGCCAGTCGATGAGTCTGTAGCGTGGCCGGTAGCCCAGATCGACGTCCTGGTATTTCACCAGGTTCACGAATCGCAGCGTGCGCTCCAGCTCGGAGAGCGGCGTCGCGGCGCTCGGCACGGCCATGTCGCGGACATCACCGGCCAGGTACCGGTCGAGCTTGTCCTCGAAACGCTCGGTCTGATCGGTCAGGTGGTGGAGCTCATAGGGATCGATCTGCGCGACGATTCGGTTCTTGGTCTGTCCTACCGTGAGGGCCTCCTCGGTTCGCACCTCGATCCAGCGAATCGTGTCGCCGCGATTCAAGAATCGCTGGGCGGCCTTGAGGTTCACCAGCGCGAGGCGCACATCGTATTCATGAAAGCCGCTCTCGAAGATCCCGGTCACCTGATGTCGGGCCTGAGAGGGCACCATTCCCACGGGCCCGATCATGGTGCTGTCGACACCTCGAAGAGGGGTGACGAGGCTGATCTCATCACCGAGCTTCACCCCGAGCTTCTCCGCCAGTCCGGCCCCCAGGAGCGCGCCGGGCAGAGTGGCCTTGAGGGCCGTGTAGCTGGTGTGTTCCTGACCCCTTACTCGCGGCGGGATCGGGAGGCCGGGGATCGCTCGAAGGCCGAGAGCTGCGGTCGATTCGCCCTGGTGGATCACGCGCGCCGCCGCCTGGAACTCGCTGAACGGGAGCCGAGCGGCCTCCACCAACTGGCGGAGCTGCGGGGTCTCGCTACCCTCGGGAGGATCCTCGAACACGAGTGACGTGATCGTGTCTTGGCGCAGCTCGATCACCTCCCCGGACGGGACCACTCTCCACGTGCCTACGGGGATGTCCTGGCCGGGGCTGGCGTTGAGTCTTCGGGTCAAACCGAGGCTCTTGGGGTCCTGGGTCGACGCGCCGCGATCCCCGGCTGGCTCCAGGAGCACCTCCAGGGAAGCGCCCGATGAACGAAGATCGATCAGGGTGACCCGAGCTTTGCCGCTGGCGGGTCGCGTCCGATCTTCCTGGAGCACCCGGGCCTCGCCAGCACCAACCACGACCGTGAGGCGCATTCCCGCCATGGCGCCGTCGACGAGGATGTCCTCTCCATCGACCCGGGCGGTAGGCATCTCCTCGAGGCTCTCCAGCGAGCCCTCGTGAATCAGCTCTCGAACTCCGATGACCCGATCGACGGACGCCAGATCGACGCCCTTCACCACGGCGCCAGCGCGGGCGCCTCCCGCGGCGATCATCATGTCGTCGTAGGTGGACGGCGCGGCCTCGACGACCCCAGGGGTGTCACGGATCCCCTGCAGGGTCTCCTCATAGGCGCGGAAGTCGCCGCCTCGCTTGAGCACGACGAGGTGGGGGTAGAGGCCGAGGATTCGGTCCTGAAACGCGGCCTGGAACCCGCCTGTGACGCCCATCACGATGGTGAGGGCCATCACGCCAAAGGCCACGCCAGCGACGGAGATAAGCGTCACGGCGCTCAATCGCTGGGAGCTGCGAGAGCGCACGATGCGTAGGGCCACGTAGGCGGCTAGACTAATTCGGCGAATGAGCGAAATCACTTGCTCTTTGACGTGGTCGCGCGCGGTTGTGTACATACGTGCGCCCGGACACCACAACCACGGGTCGTACCACCGGGCTGCGGTCACAGGCAACCACCGTGACCCTGGCCGATGGGCTGGATCCACTCAGGGAAGGACATCCAATGACGAATACAGCTCGATTGAGTCTTGTAGCCAGCGCGCTTCTGTTGAGCCTCTTCGCGGTCAGCGCCTGCAGTGACGAGAGTGACGGCTCTTCGACCAGCCCTGGCCCGACGACTCCCGATGTCTCCTTCCCCGAGGACACCAGCTCGGACGGTGGACCTGTCGTGCCCGACACGACCGCCACGCCGGACACCGTCACCGAGCCCGACGTGACCCCGGATGTCCCGCCCGTGCCTGACGTGGTCGATCCGCCTGACGTGACGGAGGACGCGGAGCCCGAGCCGGACAAGACGCCGCCGGAGATCGTGAGCACCACTCCCGCCCACCTCGAGGGCGGAGTCGCCGCGCCCTTCACCGTGACCCTGACGTTCAGCGAAGCGATCTACGCGCCGACCCTGAAGGCCGGCCCGAACGGGTCGGTGTCCATGCAGGATTACCTGGGCGTGGACGTGCCCCTCGATCTTGAGCTCTCCAATGACGGCCTGGTGGCCACGCTGACGCCGAAGCCCGTAGACGACGTCTGGGCTCCCGCGTCCCCCTATGAGGTCCGCGTCGCGCCGAACATCCTGGCGGACCTGGCCGGAAACAAGCTGACCATGCCCTTCATCTTGCGGTTCTTCACCGCGGGTTACCCCGACACCGGAGTCTACAAGGGGCTCGCGGAGGCGTACGCGCCCAGGTTCTTCATCGAGACGACCGAGGTCGATGATGTACGTCGACGTGTCCCCACCCGCGTCGACGAGGATGGCAACTGGGATGTGTCGGACAGCCTGACCTGGCTGGCCTCGGCGTCGGCTGTCTATCCCTCGGTGTATTACAGCGTCACCGAGTCGTACTCCCACTACTTCATCCACTACATGGCCTTCTTCCCCCACGTAGCGACCGGGACCTCGGCCGCACACGGCAACGGCACCGTGGGCGCTATGGTCACGGTCAAGAAGGGGGAGTTGAACACCTCCAACGAGCCCCTGAGCGTCACGACCTATTGGCGCACCAAGGCCAACGAGGAGAACGACGTCTACGCGACGACTGAGAGCGGATACGTCGCAGAGAAGGACAACGACTGGTACCGCGTGCGCGCCGTCATCGACCAGGTAGACCTCTTTGGCGAGGACGGGCGCTATGACGCCTTTATCTCCAACACCTACGAGAGCTGCGTCTGGTCCTATGAGGAGACCGGAGCCCTGTCCTCGTGCCAGCTCTTCGAGGCCAAGAAGAGCACCATGACCTGGCTCGTCTTCGAGGTCACCAGCGGCACGCCCGAGCCCCTGCAGGCCGATGAGGATGGTGTGTGGCCCAGCTCCATGAGCGACATGGAGGACGTGGACGCGCTGGGCTACGAGCTTGTCCCGCTCCAGGATACGCTGTGGCCCCGTCGCCTTGAGGACGGAGCTGGCGGCATCTGGGGAGACACATACGCCTACTCCAACCCGAGCCGCCCGGCGGACGGCATGGTGCTGAGCAGCCGGTTTGTGGACCCGGTCAACGACATCGCTCCCCCCTACGGCCGCCCGGTCTGGGCGTGGAAGTTCGTCCCGACCTCGGGCGAGGCCGCGGGCCTCAAGCAGGGTTGGCTCGGGATCGATCCTGCCCACTACGCCATCAAGCGGCACGGTTCAGTGGACAAGGACAATCTGTTCGTCGACTGGGACGTCGAGGAGGGGACGGGTTTCTCCGACGCCTACTGCTTCAACGCCATGGCGCTGATCGATGTTCGCGAGACCGACCCCAACTGCATGCCCTGAGCTTATTCTTCGAGGAGCGTGAGGTCGTCCAGGGCTACGCGCTCGGAGCCTGCCGCCCCGCGAACGTGCCACGAGATCTCGGCACCGATGGTCGTCAGGGAGCGTATCTCAACCACCTCACCTGTGCTCTGGAGGCGCCCGGCGCGCCCTCTCCAGCCATGATCGAGGGTCGCGAAGACGTACGGTCCGTCCTCTGGGGCAGCTCGAAGGAGCACCTCGATCTCGGGGAAGTCGCGCTCATGGTAGCGAAGGGTGATCTCGCCCGGTCCCCCTCGGAGGTTCCCGGTGATCACGAGCTGCATCTCTCGATCCATACGGAAGGTCACGACCACGTCGGTGAGCTGGAGCTCCTCGATGGATGAGAGGGAGAGCTGCTCCCTCCGGCCGTGCAGCGCCGCAGCGAGGGTGCGGGTGAAGAAAGGGTCGTAGAGCTCGAGCCCGTCCGCGAAGCGCTCGATGACGGCGACCAGAGACAGGCGCTCGGTCACGGGAGCCCTGGCCCGCACTCCGCGGCCGCGTCTCGGCTGGTCGCGCCCATGATACAGCGATACTCGGCCACGGTGATCTGCTGGCCGAGGAGTCGTTCACGACACCCCGTGAACTCGGGGGCCTCATCCTCGAGGCTCTCGCACGCGGCGCCGACCATCACGTCCGTGAGCTGGCCCAGCGTCCCCTCTGGGGCGCCGGTGACGCTCGTGAGCTTCAGACGGCAGAGGTGACGGCAGGTTCGCTGGACCTCCGCCTCGTCGGCGGCGATGAGATATTCGTGGAGATTCAGGGAGTATCCCAGCAGGATCGATCCGCTGATGGCCATGAGGATGAGGATGGTCTTCATTGACATGATGGGGCGCGCCGCTCCTGTGACTGTGTTCGGGATTATGGGGTCCACGGGAGCACATGTCGACGGCCGTGCGTTGAATGGAAGTGCGTCCCGACGCGTCCAGAGTCTTGACACCGACCACGCCCTCGGGCGATTGCCCCCTTCCCCGTCCAACGGGACCTCGCTACTGGAGACCCCATGCACCCCACCCTCTTGCTGATCGCGGCTCTGCTCACGAGTCAGACACCGACCGACGCGCCCGCGGCGCCCGCCGCGCTCCCGGAGGAGCGGTCGGCGAGCGCGCTCGACCAGCTCATCGACGGGGTCGAAGAGCGGACGAGCCGCATCTCCAACTATGAGGCGAAGTTCCACCAGGAGGTCACCCGCAAGCACCTCCCCCGACCGTTGAAGCGATCGGGCACGGTGTACTTCAAGAAGCCCGGAATGATGCGCTGGGATTACCAGATCCCCGAGCGGGTCTATTACATCTCGGACGGTCAGGTGCTCTGGTCTTACGAGGCCCGCGAGAAGCTGGCCTACAAGCTCCCCGTAAAGAACAGCGAGCTCTACAGCGCTCTGAAGTTCCTCTTCGGGCAGGGGAAGCTCCGCGAGGAGTTCTCGATTCGTCAGGTCGCCGCAACCAAGGGCCTCCTGGGACTCGAGCTCACCCCGAAGGTTCCGCAGAGCGGCTACACGAAGCTCGTCCTCGAGGTGAGCTCCGAGACCTACGATATCCGCTCGACCATTCTGTTTGATCCCATCGGCAACGAGAGCCGCGTGCGCTTCGAGAACGCCAAGACGGACAAGGTCCTCAAGGAGGCTGCGTTCCGCTTTACGCCTCCCGACGGTGTCCGAGTCGAGGACCTGACGCGCAGCGAGACAGCCAAAGAGGAGAAGCCGTGAACGAGTCGACCATGGAGAATAAGAAGGTCTTCTTTGTCTCCCTGGGCTGCCCGAAGAACCGGGTAGACTCGGAGATCATGCTCGGAGATCTGGCCGATCGTGACTACGAGATGGTGCAGAGCGCCGATGAGGCCGATGTGCTGGTCGTGAACACCTGCTCGTTTGTGGAGGAGGCTCGCGAGGAGTCCGTCGACACGATCCTGGAGTTGGCGCACGAGAAGACCGAGAGCGACTCCTCGAAGCGCCTCGTGGTCACAGGCTGTCTGGCCCAGCGTTATCAGGACGACCTGCGCAGCGAGATTCCAGAGGTAGACCTGCTCCTGGGGACCGGAGATCACTGGCGGATCGGCTCTCTGCTCGACGGCGACCCTCTTCCCGAGGTCAAGGGCGCCCAACAGGCTCCGTCCATGGGAGGCGCTATGGCGGTGGTCGGCAAGCCCGGTCACAACTACGCGGCCTACATGCCCAGGCTCAGGACGACCCCCAAGTGGACCGCCTACGTCAAGATCGCGGAGGGCTGCAGCCAACGCTGCGCCTTTTGCATCATCCCGCGCCTGCGGGGGGGACAGAAGAGCCGCGTCATCGAGGACGTGGCCATCGAGGTTCGTCAGCTGGCGGAGGCGGGTGTCAGGGAGATCAACCTGATCGCCCAGGACCTCACCCACTACGGTGATGATCTCAAGGACGGCACGTCGCTGACCGACCTGCTTCGCGAGCTGGTCAAGATCGACGGCATTCACTGGTTCCGACTCCTCTACGCTTATCCCCACCAGTTCACCGATGAGCTCATCGAGCTCATCGCGACTGAGGACAAGATCGCCTCCTACGTCGACATGCCTTTGCAGCACATCGCCGATCCCATGCTTCAGCGCATGCGGCGTCGCTTCTCCGAGGCCGACACGCGCGCCCTGGTCCAAAAGATGAGATCCCGAATCCCAGACCTGGTCTTCCGCACCACGTTCATCGTGGGTCATCCCGGTGAGACCGACGCGGAGTTCGAGGCCCTCTACGACTTCGTTCGGGAGAGCCGCTTTGAGCGCGTCGGCGTCTTCAAGTATTCCACCGAAGAGGGGACTCACTCTGCTCGGATGGACAACTCCGTGATGAGGATCCAGGCCGAGGATCGCTACCATCGCCTCATGACCCTCCAGCAGGGGATCAGCCAGGAGATCCACGAGGCGATGGTCGGGCGCGAGATCGACGTCCTCGTCGAGGGGACGAGCGCGGAGACCGAGCTGCTGCTCCAGGGTCGAAGCTGGGGGCAGGCGCCCGAGATCGACGGTCTGACCTACATCAATGAGGGCTGGGCTGAGCCGGGCAGCATCGTGCGCGCCGAGATCGTGGACTCGGGCGACTACGATCTGGTCGCTCGGATCCTCTAGGTCTTCTCGCGTCTCAGCATCAGGGCCTTGAACTCATGAGGCACCAGCCCCATGAGTCGGTCCTCGATCAGCCCGTAGCGCAGGTCGCCAAAGTCGCCGTCGACGGCAGCGGTGAGCGTCTCGAACATCTCGCGGGTGTAGCCGATCTTCCTCAGGGACACTCCGGCGTCCTTGAGCATCGCTCCCAGGGCACGGAAGAAGCTTCGCGTCGTCTGAAGGCCCTCGACCTCCCGATCGAGGCCGATGAGCTCCATCACGTAGACGAGCTCGGGCTCCAGCTCCAGCTGACGCGCCACCGTGATCAGGTGGCCGAAGTGAATCGAGAGCTCGGGATGATCGAGGTGGGTGGAGACCACGGGCCAGCGGGACATCTCGCCAAACTCCGTGAGCACCGCGGCGCCTCCGGGCGCGAGGTGTCGGGCGACTCGCTCGACCAGGGCGATAGGCCCCACGTTGAGCCAGAAGGGGTCGGGGGCGTCTCCCAGAGGGATCGTGTAGCGGTTGATCATGTCCCCAATAGGGCCCAGCTACGCCAGGTGCGCCCGATGGGCGTCGCCCCGCAGCTCGTCGTCGTCCAGCCCTGCCTGGGCGTGGGTGAGCTCGGCCGAGGGGAGGTCCCCCATCATCTCGTTGGCGACGATGAGGTCGTAGGCGTTCGAGGGCCATGGATCTGTGAGGACGTTGCCGAGCTTCACCGTCACCGGGAGCCCCTCGCAGCGCGCTCGCTGGGCGCGCGCAAGCTCAGGTGAGAGCTCCAGGATCGTCCAGCTCACCTCGAAGCCTCGCTCCTGGAGCGCCTCGACCGCCGAGGCGGCCACCTCGCCCAGTCCGCCCCCGATCTCGAGGACGCGCAGGGGACCGGGGGTCGCGGGCAGGCCTCCGCGCTCGGCGAGGCCCGAGACGAGCGCCCCCCCATAGGTGTGGCCTCCCAGGGCGGGGTGCGGCTCTCGAAAGAGGTGGGAGAGGGTGGTCTCCAGGTGGTCAAACTGTCGATCGGCGTCGTCGATGACCTCCTGGTGATAGGGGGCCGTGTCCGTGACGGTGCCCGGATCTCGGCCTCCGCTGTCCTCGGGCCAGGTCGCGTAGGGCATGGTGCTCGTGAGATACGGCGGCTGCATCTGGGCCCGGCCAACGTAGTAGGACATGGGCACCTGGCTCAGCTTCACCGCCTGGATCTCGTGATGGATCAGTCGGTTCATGAGCGCCATCACGGGCTCAGCACCGTGGCGTTGGGCGAGGACGGTCAGGGGGGTCTCACCGTCGATCTCGGCGTAGATGGCCGCTTGGGCCGGCTCGAGATCGTGGCGCTGGATGGGGCGCTCGCCCCAGGCGGTCCAGAGGGCCATTCCCCCCTCGGGAGTCTGGCGCCAGACATTCCAGCGACCCAGAACCGGGACCATCCGCCAGCGCTCCTCATCGGGGTCCGCTGAGGGCTCCTCGAGGCAGTGGAACTGAAGGAAGATCCCGATGAAGGTCTCGGGGGGCTCACCGCCAAAGGCGTCCTGGAAACGGGCCGCGACCACGTCCGGGTCGGTCGGAGCTTCGAAGGCGTCGAGGACCTCGAGCACGTCCGGGCTCATCTTCAGGATCATGCCGTAGAGGTCATGGTAGAGGTAGACCTCGCCCATGTGCCCGAAGGTGCTCAAGTGCGGCGAGCGGACGAGCATCGAGGTCGAATCGCTCACGACTCGATGAGCTCCCCGTGGAGCCGCTGGACGGTCTCTTGAACCGCATCGCTCGGCACCAGCAGCGTCAGGGCCAGGGGACCCAGCTGAAGGGGAACCGGCTCCTTCGCGACGGCGGCCGCGACGCTCAGGCTCCTCCTGAGCAGGGTCGGCTCCTCGCCTAGACCGTGCCCGACGACGGTGACGCTCCCCCGATCCGTGCGGATGATCAGCGCCTCACCGTGGCTCGCCTGGAGCCGCTCGCACAGGGCCTGAAGGCCATGGGTGTCATCGAGGGGGAAGGTCACGCGAAGGGGAAGGTCACCTCCGCCTTCGCAGGTCTCGGGGGCCGCGCCCGCGGCCGACAGGTCTTCCAGGAGCCGCTCAGCGTCGCCCGCCGGGCTCAATACGAGCTCGCAGATGCGCGCGCGGTGGGCGATGGCGGTCACCACAGAGGCTCCGCGACCCGGATTCAGTCGTACGACCGTGCCGGAGTCATCCTTGGGTCCGAAGGCGGCCTTGGCGAAGATCGCGACCCCGTGGCGCGACGCGTACTCCACGCAGTCCTGATTGAGGACACGCGCGCCGTGACGGGCCAGGGCGAGCATCTCGTCGTGGTCGAGACTGTCGAGCCGCTCGGCGTTCTCCACGACCCGGGGGTCGGCCGTGTACACGCCGTCCACATCGCTGAGGATCTCGCAGTACTCGGCGTCCAGCGCGGCGGCCAGCGCCACCGCGGTTGTGTCCGTTCCTCCTCGCCCCAGGGTCGTGATCTCTCGGGCGTAGCTCACGCCCTGGTACCCGGCGACCACGACCACGCGGCCGGCCTCGAGCTCGTCGACGAGTCGATAGGGGCGGACCTCGATGATTCGCGCCCGGTTGTGTCGGGCGTTCGTGATGATGCCGGACTGGGAGCCTGTAAAGGAGACGGCTTGAACGCCCAGGTCGTCGATGGCGATGGAAAGGAGCGCCGTGGAGATGCGCTCTCCGACCGAGAGGAGCATGTCCAGCTCCCGTGTGTTCGGGTTCTCGGAGATGCCCTTCGCGCGCGCCAGCAGCTCATCGGTTGTACCGCCCATGGCGCTGACGACCGCGACGACGCGCTTCCCTGATCGAACGGTCTCTACGATTCGGGCGGCGACGGCGCGGACGCGATCCAGATCTGCCAGGGAGCTGCCACCATATTTTTGAACGACGATCGGGTTCATGATGCGGCGGAGTCTACGCAAGCCGGGCGGGTCCGGCTACCCCTCTGTTGCAGGTTCGCTCTTCGTTCGTCCTTGCTCCTGGCCCGAGCTTGTGCTTTGTACTTGCGTCCCTCGTGACGCCGCAGATCTGCGGCTCCCTCTTGAACATCGATTAGGTGGATTCGCTATGAACGTCATCCTGCACTCGGGCCTCGCTTCGTCCGTTGAGACCCCGCTCCTGGCCGTCCCTGTTCTGGGCGATGACAGCCGCGGCGCGATCTTTGACGCTGTGGACGAGCGCACGGGCGGTCGCCTCTCGCGGATCGCCGATGAGGAGCAGTTCAAGGGCAAGGGCGGCAAGACGCTGCTCGTTCATTGTGACACCCCCGGTCTCTCGCGCGTGCTCCTCTACGGAGTGGGCAAAGAGGCCGACCTCAAGGCGACCTCCGTTCGCGCCATGGCGGCCGCTGCCGTCTCTCAGGCGAACAAGCGTCACCTCTCTGCAGTCGCGCTCTGCATCCCCGATGGCGTGGACAAGGAGGCGGCCACCGTCTTCGCGACTCAGGGCGCAGCGCTGGGCGGCTACCGCTTTGAGGACTTCTTGACGCAGAACGTCGAGGAGCTCGCCTGCAACAACCTGTGCATCGTCGGCGGCGCCAGCGACGCTGAGGGGCTCGTTGAGCGCACCCTGGCTGCGGCCGCGGGCGTGAACCTCGCTCGAGACCTCGTGAACGGACCCCCGGTTCAGGTGACCCCGACCTACATGGCCGAGACCGCCAAGAAGATCGCGGATGAGTCGGGTCTCGAGTGCACGATCTTCGACAAGGCCGCTCTGGAGCGCGCTGGCATGAACCTGCTCCTCGCGGTCTCCGCGGGTAGCGACGAGGAGCCGCGCCTGATCCATCTCACCTACCGGCCCGAGGGCGCGGATGAGAACACGCCTCAGATCGCCCTGGTGGGTAAGGGCCTGACGTTCGACGCAGGCGGCTACAACCTCAAGCCCTCGGGCTCGATCGAGGACATGAAGATGGACATGGCCGGCGGCGCGGCCGTCCTCGGCGCCATGAAGGCCGTGAAGGCCTTCGCGCCGAACGTCATCGTTCACGGCGTCGTCCCCTCTTCGGAGAACCTCGTCAGCGGCGGCGCTTACAAGGTCGGCGACATCTTCCACTCCCTGAACGGCAAGTCGGTTCAGATCATGAACACGGACGCCGAGGGTCGCCTGATCCTCGCGGATGCCCTCTGCTACACGGAGCGCATGGGCGTCGAGCGAATCGTGGACCTCGCGACCCTGACGGGCGCATGCATGGTCGCCCTGGGGCCGCACACGGCCGGCCTGTTCAGCGATCACGACGACTTCGCCAAGTCCATCGAGCGCGCCGCAGACAAGGCCGGAGAGAACGTCTGGCGCATGCCGCTCCAGAAGAAGCTTCGGCCCATGCTCGACTCGCCCATCGCCGACATGAAGAACGTCGGGCAGCGCTGGGGAGGCGCCATCACGGCCGGCCTCTTCCTCCAGGAGTTCGTCGGTGATACGACCTGGGCTCACCTTGATATCGCGGGCCCGGCCTACTCGGACAAGGCGGACGAGCATGTGCCCAAGGGCGGCACCGGATTCGCAGTGCTGACGCTCCTTGAGCTGATCAGCGGGGAGCTCTAGACATGGCAGGCAGCGTCAACAAGGTCATCCTCATCGGGAACCTGACCCGAGACCCAGAGGTGCGCAGCACGCAGTCGGGACAGACGGTCGCGAACCTGGGTCTGGCCACCAACCGCACCTACAAGGATCGCGACGGAAACCGGCAGGAGAAGCCCGAGTACCACAACATCGTGCTCTGGGGTCGATTGGCGGAGCTCGCGCAGCAGTACCTCTCGAAGGGCCGCTCGGTGTACATCGAGGGTCGACTCGAGACGAGCTCCTGGGATGACAAGCAGACCGGCCAGAAGCGCTACAAGACCGAGGTCATCGGCGAAGAGATGACCTTCCTCGGTGGAGGCGAAGGTCGGGGCGCGAGCCAGGGCGGCGGCTACGGCGGCGGCGGCTACGGCGGCGGCCAGCAGGGCGGCGGCTACGGCGGCGGCCAGCAGGGCGGCGGCTAC
>CALCNF010000274.1 GCA_937897815.1 uncultured Pseudomonadota bacterium
AGGCCTGCGGCGGCTTCTTCTGCAGCCAGGTGCCCATCGAGCAGAGCGGCGAGACCATCATCTTCGGCGTCGACAAAGACGAGGCCAAGGTCACGGCCACCATCCAGATCAACTACCAGGGAGAGGCCAAGGACTTCGCCTGGGTCATCCCGGTGATGTCCGCCCCCGAGATCAGCCTCGCCCCTCAGGCCATGTTCCAGAACATCCGCTCGCAGACCGATCCCCAGTACTACCTGAACTGGGACGATGAGAACGGCGAGT
The DNA here is from genome assembly GCA_937897815.1 of uncultured Pseudomonadota bacterium. Classification (GTDB taxonomy): domain Bacteria; phylum Myxococcota_A; class UBA9042; order PHBI01; family CALCNF01; genus CALCNF01. The sequence continues at coordinate 262 of CALCNF010000274.1, forward strand.
GCTGGTATGCCGTGCCCATGGCAAATGAAGGCTTCGATTCGGCTGATCCCGAATCGAGCGGGGGCGTCGAGGTGGTCGACGAGCAGGAGGTTGGCCCGTACCAGACCGTGACCTTGAAATCCGAGAGCGCAGAGGAGCTCCACGCCTGGCTCGATGAGAACGACTTCGACCAGCCCGAGTCGGCCATCCCGCTGATTCAGCACTACCTCGACCAGGGCATGTTTTTTGTCGCCATGAAGCTCAAGCAGGACGCGAGCGCCGGCGACATCCAGCCCGTCACCCTCAAGATGGACGAGGACGCGCCCTGCGTGCCCCTGGTCCTCACCCAGATCGCCGCCACCCCGGACATGCCCGTCCTCGCCTACGTCATGGGCGACATGCGAGCTATCCCCACCAACTGGTTCCACGTGGAGATCAACGAGAAGAAGATCGACTGGATCAACTACGGTCAGAACTACGAGGAGGTCCTGACCATGGCCATCGATGAGGCCGCAGGCCACGGCTTCGTCACGGAGTACGCGGGCTCCTCCGAGTTCCTCAAGAAGTCTCTGTGGTGGGAGGGTCGATTCGACGTCGACAAGCTCGCCACCAAGACCAACCCCGAGGCGTTCTTGATGGAGCTCCTGAGCCAGGGCTTCCCCCGAGACGCCCAGATGCAGGGGCTCATCAAGAAGCACATTCCTAAGCCCGATGACGTGCCCGCGGGCTGCGAGACCGACCAGGAGTTCTACACCTGGAACCTCGAGGAGTGCCTCCAGCACATGCCAGAGGACTGGACCTTCGACCCGGCCGCCTTCATCGCCGACCTCGAGGAGCGCGTCATCGGAGCTCTTCAGGAGGCCCAGGCCATCTTTGACCAGCACGGCTACCTCACCCGCCTCAAGACCACGGTCTCGCCGGATGAGATGACCCGTGACCCCTTCTTCGCCTTCAACCCGGAGCTCGAGGACGTCTCCAATATCCACCAGGCCACCGCCACCGCCGACTGCGACCCGGACACAGGCACGGCCACGAACATGGTGATCACCCTGGAGAACGGCGAGTCGATCACCATCGAGGGCGAGGTTCAGATCTGGGGCGGCCCGCTCCCGGAGGGCTACGCGGCGGATGAGCCGGCGGCCTCGAAGATCGTTCTGATGGGTGAGAGCGGACAAGGCCAAGAGGTCGCGCGCAGCCGCGCCGGCGAGGTGGACAGCCGCCTCGACAGCGAGGACCCGTCGATGGTCCAGAGCGACCTCGAGGCGGGCGTCCATGACGAGCCCGCGGTGAGCACCGGCGGCGGTGGCGGCGGTGGTTGCCAGGGTGGGCCCTCCTCGGCCCCCTTCATGGCGGCCCTCGCGCTCCTGGCCCTCGCCTTGATTCGGCGGAGGTAGTCCGAGACTTCCCAATTCCAACGGTTCGATTCACCATGACGGCCTGGCTCTCAGTGAGCCAGGCCGTTATTTTTGGCGAGCCCCGAGACCGGAGGAATCGATGCGACGCGCGCTGAACCTGATCCTGTTTTTGAGCGTCACCCTGGTGACCCTCACCCTCACCCCGACACCTGAGGCCAGAGCCTGTGGAGGCTTCTTCTGTAGCCAGGTGCCCATCGATCAGGTGGGCGAGCAGATCGTCTTTGGCGTCGAGGGGGAGAAGGTCTCCGCGACCATCATGATTCAGTACGCGGGCGACGCGAAGGACTTCGCCTGGGTGGTGCCCGTCGCGAGCGTGCCGGAGGTGAGGCTCGGCGCGTGGGAGATGTTCACGAAGCTCGGGTGGGCGACCAACCCCGAGTTCTATCTGCAGTGGGACTTCGGAGACAGCGAGTGCGGTTGGCTGGCCCCACCGGAGGCCGCCACGGACGACGGGGACTTTGGCGGGGTCGGTGGCTCAGAGAAGGGCGTCGAGGTCGTCGCCCAGGATGAAGTGGGGCCGTACGACTACGTGGTGCTCAAGAGCGACGACGCCCAGGAGCTCTGGCAGTGGCTGTCGGACAACAGCTACGACCAGCCCGAGAACTCGGTGCCGCTCATCGCCCATTATCTCGATCAGGGGATGTACTTCCTCGCGCTCAAGCTCAAGCAGGACTCCAGCGCAGGCGACGTGCAGCCCGTGACCCTGGTCATGGAGGAGAACGCGCCGTGCGTCCCCCTCGTGCTCACCCAGATCGCCGCCCAGCCCAACATGCCGGTCCTCGCATGGATCCTCGGTGGCATGCGCGCCATTCCGACGAACTGGTTCCACGTCATGGTCAACGAGAAGAAGATCGACTGGCTCGGGTTCGGAGAGAACTACGAGGAGATCCTGACTCAGGCCGTCGACGAGGCCGCAGGACACGGCTTCGTCACCGAGTACGCGGGCAGCTCCAGCGTGGTGAGCGACATCTATTACGACGGTCGATGCGACACCGACCAGCTCGCCGAGATCACCAACCCTGAGCAGTTCCTCATGCAGATGATGAGCCTGGACTGTCCTCGGGACGCCACCAGCCAGGCGGTGATCAAGCTCCACATCCCCAAGCCCGACAACGTGCCGCCTGGGTGTGAGTCCGACCAGGAGTTCTACACATGGAACCTGGAGATGTGCCTCCAGCACATGCCCGAGGACTGGGTCTTTGACGCCGCCGCCATGGCCGCCGATGTTCAGGAGAAGATCGTCGACCCCCTCAAGGAGGGCCAGGCGCTGCTCGACAAGCACCCGTATTTGACCCGCTTGTACACGACAGTCTCCCCGGATGAGATGAACCGAGATCCCTTCTTCGCCTTCAACCCGGAGCTCGAGGACGTCTCCAACATCCATCAAGCGACGGCGACGGCGAGCTGTGAAGACGATGGGACCATGAGCGACGTCGTGATCACCCTGGCCAATGGTGAGACGCTGACCTTGGAGGGCGAGTTCAACATTTGGGATGGCCCCGGGGTGGGCGGGGATATGGCCCCTGATGAGGCCGCCGCCGCGAAGATCGAGCTCATGAGCGAGAGCGGGACTGGACACGTCGTACCCAGGTCCGCGGTGAAGACCATCGACGAGCGCCTGAACAACGAGAGCCCCGAGGTGATCCTCGCGGACCTGGAGTCGGGGCTCTACGGAGAGCCCGTTGAGACGGAGCCCAGCGATCCGAACGTCCAGATCCCGTCCACCGACGGAGACGGGACGAGCACGACGGCACCGCCGGCCTCCACTGGCCCCACAAACTCCGGCGGCTCGAGCGATGACGGCGGTTGCGCCGGCGGCGCAGGCGGAGGCCTCCCCTGGGTCATGGCCCTCGCGCTCTGGTCTGGCGCGCTCCTTCGGCGTCGACTCTAAGACCCTCGAGGCGCACAAACGAACGAGGCCCCCGCCGGAATTCTCCGGCGGGGGCCTCTCTATTTGAGGTCGCTTAGAGCGCCTAGTTCTGTGAAACCGAGAGGACGTAGGGGCCGCTCTGGTTCGAGGTCGTTCCGTATCCGTCCACGATGATGAAGACGGTCTGGCCGGTGGTCATGGGCAGGTCAAGCTGCTCAGGACCGAACTCCTCGCTCGCGCCCAGGCACGTTCCATCCACGTTGCTGCAGTCCTCGACGACATACAGGTTCGAGTCGAAGGTGGCGTCGAGCGCGATGGTGTACGTGGCGTCCGAAGGCGCCGTGAAACGGTAAGCGACGTCATTGGCGCCCGCTCCCCAGGAGTAGCTCTCTCCGGGGCAGGTGTTGGCGTTGTAGCCGTAGTCTGGCCCGTAGTAGGAGGAGTCTCCCTCCGTCTGCCAGGGCAGCTCGCCGACCGTAATGGCGTTGTCGCAGGAGTCACCCTCGAGGGTCGCCGGGTCGACGCACTGGAACTCGAAGCACGCCTCGCCCTCGCCACACTCGGCGCAGACGCCACCGCAGCCGTCCGTACCGCACTGCTTGCCCTCGCAGGAGGGCACGCAAGGAGCGCTCACGGAGAGCGTAAACGCTCCCTTACCGTCGCTGTAGGAAGACCACCCATCGACGATGATGTAGACCGTCTCGTCCTTGGCCAGCAGCGCGGTGACGATCTCGGGAGAGCTCGTGCTCGCGTCGTCCTGGCCGAGACAGGTGTTGTCGATATCCGAGCAGTCCGTCACCACGTAGATCGCCGAGTCGTACTCACCTACGAGCGTAAAGTCGTAATAGCCGTCCGAGGGCGCCGTGAACCGGTAAGCGCTGTCGGCCGAGGCATTCCCGTACGACGAGCCACCACCGCAGCCGGTGTCCGAGGAGCCATACTCGTTCGACATGAACGTGGTCTCGCTCTGGATCTCAACGGGCAGCGCGTCATTGGGGATCGAGAGGGGGTTGTCGCAGGTGTTGCCCTCGATGCTCGCCGGAGAGACGCACTGTCCGAGCGCGTCATCGCACAGGGTGTTGCCCGCGGGGTCCTCGGGATCGCAGACGCCGCAGAAGCCACCGCAGCCATTGCTGCCGCAGGACTTGCCGTCGCAGGTCGGGATGCAGGGCGGCTCTACCGTGAGGGTGTAGTCGCCGCTCTGGTCCAGGCTGGAAGAGTATCCATCGACGATCAGGTAGATCGTCTCCGAGGCGTTCAGCTCGAGAGAGAGAGACTCGGGGTTCCCGTTGTCGCTCGCGCCCAGGCAGGTGCCGTCCACTCCAGCGCAGTCCACCGCGGCGTAGAGCACCGCGTCGAAGCTCGTGTCCACCGAGATATCGTAGATGCCGGTCACCTCGGGGGTGAAGCGGAACACCAGATCCGAGGAGGCTCCGCCCATGCCGCCAGTCTCGCCTTCACAGGACCCCGCCTCAAAGGAGAAGTCGTTGCTGATGCCGCTGGTGCTGCCCGAGCTCACGAAGGGGAGCTCTCCGACGGGGATCGGGTCGGCGCACGTCGCGCCAGCCACCGTCGCGGGATCCACGCACTGGAAGGTGGTGGCGTCGCACACGGTCGGCGCGTTCGGGTCCTCGGGATTGCAGCTTCCGCAGGCGCTGCCGCAGCCGTTATCTCCACACTGCTTTCCGTCGCAGGAGGTGATGCATGGCTCGGCGATCGAGAGCGTGTACGGGCCCTTGAGGTCCGACGAGTTGGACCAGCCATCGACGACGATCGTGTACTTCTCGCCAGCCATGAGCATGGGCTTCACCTCTTCGACCCCGATTCCATCGGAGGCCTGGAGGCACGTCCCATTCACGTCTGCGCAGGCCTCGGAGACCACAAGCAGCGAGTCGAAGGTCGCGTCCAGGGTGATGCTGTAGACCCCCGTGACTTCGGGCGTGAAGATGTACACCGCGTCCGAGCTGGCGGCTCCCTTCTGGGATGAGATGCCCTCACACTGAGCGCCGTCCACCGAGAAGAAGTTGCCCAGCGCCTCGGTGTTGCCCTCCACCTCGTAGGGGAGGTCGGAGCCGCTGATGATCGGCGCCGTCGCACAGAAACCGCCGTCCGCGCCGGCCGGCGAGACGCACTGGGAGGAAGCCTCATCGCACTGGACGTTGCCGTTGGGGTCGGCCGGGTCACAAGCCCCACAGATGGTCCCGCAACCATCGTCGCCGCACTGCTTGCCGTCACAGCTGGGGATGCAGGGCTCGGTGACGTTGAGGGTGTAGGTGCCGCCCTGGTTCGTCGAGTTGGAGTAACCATCGACGATGATGAAGATGGCGTCCCCAGCGTTCATGTTGAGCATGAAGGACTCGTCGGAGTAGTCGTCAACGGCCGCGAGGCAGGATCCGTCCACGTTGGCGCAATCGGTCACCGCATACAGGGCCGCGTCGAAGTCGGCGTCGACACCGATGGTGTAGAGGCCGGCGACCACAGCCGTCAGCTCGAAGACCTGGTCGGAGGAGGCGCCACCCATGCCTGCGGTCTCGCCGGGGCAGCTGCCAGAGATGAAGGAGTAGGTGTTCTCCATCACAGCCGTCGTGCTGGTGTAGCTGAACGGCAGGGCGCCCGGATCGATGAAGATCGCCGCGTCGCACGTGTTGCCAGGGAAGGAGGACGGGTCCGCGCAGGCGAACGTGGAGGGGTCGCACACCGTGAGGCCATTCGCGTTGCCCTCGCAGCTGCCGCAGGTGCCGCCACAGCCATCGCCGCCGCACTCCTTGCCGTCACAGCTCGGGGTGCAGTTGTCGCAGAAAGGGCCGTAGTCGTCACAACAGTCGCCGTAGTCGACGCAGCTGCTGTCGCACCAGCAGCCCGAGGGGGCCTGGCTTCCGCAGATCCCGGCGCAGGAGGCGTCACCGCCACCACCGCCGGTGTTCACGCACACGCCGTTGACGCACTCCTGACCATCGAGGCAATCGAGAGCGGTCATACAATCCGGCTCGCCGCCAGCGACGCACGCGCCGTCGAGGCACACCTCACCGGGCTGACAGTCGAGATCGGTCTTACAGTCCGGCTCGGTGTTCCCTGCGATGCACAGACCGGCGAAACAGGTCTGATTCTGAAGGGTGCAGTCGGTCTCGCTGAGCTCGGTGCATCCGCTCAAGCCATTCACGCAGGCCCAGGCCACATCGTCGATGCAGCCGACGTCGCCAAGCGCACACTGGTCGTCGCAGCCCGTGTCGCTGAGGCAGACTCCAGAGTTCACCTCACAGATCTCACCGGGCGCGCAGTCCGCGTCGCTCGTGCAACCAGCGGGGGTCACATCAGGAGCGGGCTGACCCGTGTCATCGGACGGCCCAGTCGTGTCGCCCACGGCCGAGTCAGCCGTGGCCACGCTGTCGACCGCTGCGTCCAAAGTGTTCGAGACATCAGTCGCGCTCGACCCATCGGGTGAGGGACTGGGATTGGTCGTCACATCCGGCGTTCCGGCGGCCGACTCCTCAGTGGAATCCGCGGCCTCGCAAGCAGAGACGATCGACAGTAGCAGAGCAAAAATCAAGACGTGGCGCATGGCCTTCCTCCTGGAACGCGCACCTGGACTCGACCCCCTGCTTCCGCCGGCGAACCGGTCGGAGAACGCGGCTTCTAGCAGGGCCGAACCGGCGAAGCAAGCTTGCGGTCAAAGGAAGTACAAAGAGGCGTACGCGACCGCACCGTGGCTCCTAACCCAAGGCGTTCTCAATCCAGCCCAGGATCTGCTGCTCCCAGCCCTCCAGGTCCTCCATTTCGCTGTAGTGCTCGTAGAGCTCCTGGAGGAACTCCGGGGCCCCAGGCACTGCAGAGGTCGGAAGCTTATTGATGATCGTCTGCTTCACGCTGTCTGGCTGATCAGGGCTCGTGATCAACTGAAAGAAAGCGTCGTAGAGGATCGCCCGCTGATCGTCGTTCAACTCCGGCCAGGAGTACCACTCTCCGTCCACCGAGAACTTGGTGTAGAGCAGATAGAGCGCCCACTGACCGCGGAACCAGTCGTGGATGGGGCAGAACTCCGGCACGAGACCTTCGTCAGGACCAGGCCCGGCGTCCTCGATGGCTTCGGCGTCTGCCGGATCACTCGGTCCCGCGTCCTGATCGGTGGCGCCGGCGTCCTCTCCCGGGGGATCGACAGGGGGCTCCTCAGGCTCGGCGGACGGCACGTAGGGATGGCAGAGCACTCGCTCCAGGACGCCCATGAAGGTAGAGATCTGCAGATCGGGGTCGTAGGTCTCGTACTCCGAGTTGAAGAACTGACGCAGCTTTCGGAACAGCAGGTACCACTCCTCGGCCTGGGAGACGTAGTCGAGGTCATTCTCGGAGGTCCCCGGCGGATACTGGTTCGACATGTTGTCGAGCTGATCCAGCACGAAGGCGACGGGGTGCCCAAGGTCCCAGCGCTCGCAGGCCGGATCCCACATCACGTCCTCATCCGTGCAGTACATGAACGTGGGATCGTTCGCGCCGGCTCCGTAGCCGTAGCGCATGGCGTCGGCGTCATAGGAGCCCGGGTGGGTCATGCCGATCACGTAGTCCATGCAGGAGGTCGAGGTGATGGTGTCGAGCTTGTGCGCGTGGTCAGCCGAGGCCTTGAAGTTGTGGCGCAGTCCGAGGTTGTGGCCCAGCTCGTGGGTCAGGAAGTCGAGGATGATCAGCTCCTTGATCTGCTCGCGGGTCAGATCCACCTCAAGGCTGTTGATGAATTGGGCCAGGTGGGGCAGGTCGAGGGGACGTCGGGAGAACGCTCTTCTCCGGAGGACGCGAGGAGGAAGCTCCGCGTCATCGCCGAAGTCGGGAAGCGCCATCTCCGTCGCGTCGCTCACGCCAAAGTCATAGGGCAGGTCGGCGCCCTCGTTGAGCATGGTGGAGTAGGACTCGACCATCTGGTCGAAGTTCGCCAACCAGACCACGACGTCCGTGTCGATCATCTCGCCGGTCGCAGGGTGCTCGGTGAACGGCGCGATGGCCCCGCTCTGCTTCGAATCGTCCCAGGCGATCACGCGATAGCGGGGGTCCCAAGCGACCAGGGTCGGCGCGTTCTCCTTGAGGACAAAGGGCCGATTTCCAGCGGTGGCTTCCAGGACGATGTTCCAGTGGTCGACCGCCTTCTGGGCGAGGGGACGGAGGTCCTCGGGGAAGTTCTGATCGAGGTAGTACACGACCTGCTCGTCCTCAAACTCAGGCCCAATATGGGGGAGTCGAGTCATCCAGTTCTGCTCGTCGACCTCAATCTGGAAGAACCCAAACGGCATCTCGGGATCAACGGCCCGCGGCACAAACCCGGTCTCAGTCTCGAAGCGTCGGAGGTAGTGCACGTTGATGCCCATGGAGGTGGGCAGCCCCTGGTTTCCGCAGTTCGATGAGGCGTACTGCTCGACGGTCGTCCAGGTCAGGAGCCCGTCGGCGAACAGCGGCTCATCGATGAGTATGTAGTTGGTCAGGCCGTAGGTGCAGTTGCCGTAGAGCTGCACCTCGAGCGTCACCTCGGGCTTACCGAAGTCGATACGAGCGAGGCCCTCATCGTCGATGACGTAAGGGTAGCTTTCGATGACCCCCTGGTCGCCTTCGACCGCCTGCCCCGCCTCCAGATCATAGACGCGAATATTGGCGAACTCTCCGTCGAGCTCCACGACCGCCGGCAGCGCCAGGGAGCCGGCGACGGTGTTACCTATCGCTCCCAGGGTGCTCTGAGGTTCGATGCCCAGACCGAAGATGAAGAGCCCGTCGAGCTTCTCGGGATCGACGTAGACCGTGTCCCCCTGGGTCTCTGCCTCCAGGTTGGGGCCCTCAACCACCGGCACGTCCGGCTCTACCGGAGTGTCCTCCGGATCGGGTGGTGTGTCCTGCCCGACCGAGTCTTCCGGGGCGCTCAGGTCGCCTAGCGCGACGCCGTCCAGGGAGGATCCGTCGAGGAGTCCCGAGGCGTCCTCCGATCCAAAGCCGCCGTCGATGGAGTATCCATCGGGATAGACGTAAACGATCTTCTCTGTGTCGCCGCAGGCCGCTGCCAACGACGTCACCAAGACTGCTACCAACAACCGCTTCATCCAGACCCCTCTGTGCTCAAGGCGACGCACAGCGTACCTCACGAGCCCCCCTCAAGTCGTCGTCCCCCCTACCCTCCCCTTCGTAACCCGCCCCGGAGAACGACGTGGGAGGACTCAGTTCGCCTTCCCGAACGCCTCCACTGTTGACCCCCTGCTGCCTCTCAAAATCAGCGTTCTGTCACGGTTGGGCCCACCCTCGTGGCGCTCGCTCA
>CALCNF010000275.1 GCA_937897815.1 uncultured Pseudomonadota bacterium
CCTCAAGGGCGCGCTCAAGGGAGAGCTGGGGCTCGGCGTCCTCGCTGGTGTGGCCGACGGGCACGTACCAAGCATGACGGGTGTCGGTGGCGAAGGAGAGCCCTACCAGTCGGGCCTCCATGGGGTTCACGCTGGTGGTCTCCGTGTCGAAAGCGACGATCGGTGCGGCCTTGAGCATCACGGCGAGACGCATGAGCTCCGCCTCGGTGCGAACGACCTTGAACCCATCTCTGCTGAGCTGGACGGTCGGAGCGGCGGGCGCCCCGGTATCGGCGCTCTCGCCCTCCGGTGCCGCGCTGCCGTCGTGGAACTCCCGGTGCCAGGTCTTGAATCCCATGCGGGAGAAGAACTCCGTGAGCGTCGGCTTATCCGGCTCCTTGCGGACCAGGTCATTCACGGGGACGCCGATGGGAACGTCCAGCTTCACGGTCGTCAGGGTCTGGCACAGGTACGCTTGATCCTTGAAGGTCTCCAGGTTCTCGCGGCGCTTCCCTTTGAGCTCGTCAAGGTGCTCGTAGATCCCGTCCAGGCTGCCGTACTGTTGCAGCAAGGTCGCGGCGGTCTTCTTTCCGATTCCCGGGACCCCGGGGATGTTGTCGGAGCTGTCTCCCATGAGCGCCAGGTAGTCGATGATCTGACCCGGCTCGACGCCCATCTTCTCGACGACCTCTGGGGCGCTGTAGCGAATGTTCTTCATGGTGTCGAGCATGGTGCAGCCCGGCTGAACGAGCTGCATGAGGTCCTTGTCCGTCGACACGATGGTCACGTCCATACCGGCCTTCACACCCTCCTCTGCGAGGGTGCCCAGGATGTCATCGGCCTCGAAAGACTCCATCTCTAGAGCGGGGATGTTGAAGGCGCGGGTGACCTCACGCACGAGCTCGAACTGGGGAACGAGATCCGGTGGTGGCGGCGGGCGGTGGGCCTTGTACTCGGGATAGATCTCGCTTCGAAAGGTCCGCCCCGACTTGTCAAAGACCACCGCGAGGTAGTCGGGCTTCTCCTCCTTGAGCAGCTTGAGGAGCATCGCGGTGAAGCCGTACACAGCGTTCACGGGGATACCCTCCCGGTTCGTGAGCCCGCGAACAGCGAAGAAGGCGCGGAAGATGTAGGTGCTTCCGTCGACGAGATAGAGGCGAGAGCGTTCCATGGAGGGGGGCCTGCTGCCTTGGTCCAGAGTGGAGCCGCATTCTCGCGCAACGAGCGGGCGCTGTCACCCGCGCGCGCGGGCCAGCGAGCGCTTTTTCACGGGCTGAGGTCGTCCACGCTGCCCCGCGGGCTCAGCACAGCGGTGCTCAGCCGGGTCGAACGCGCTCGACGCGGCAGCGCAGGGCCTCTTCAGGAGTCGTGCTGTCCATCAGGCACTTGTGTCGCTTCTCATCCCAGGCGCTTCGACAACGCTCCACGAAGGCTCGACGTTGCTTCGGCTGCATTCGGCGTTTGGCCAGGCCGATCAGGTGATCGTAGGCTTGCACACAGTCGACCGTACGATCCTCGGCGCATCCACCCGTCGCGGGTGACAGCATGAGGAGCAGGGCTAGTATAGCGAGGCGCATGGTCTCGTGGTTAGCCGCCATGAGGTAAGCGGGTCAAGGTTTCTGGTGCAGGTAAACGAGTCCAATCCATCGAACAGTGCCGCCGCGATGGAGCGGTCCGCCGCCGTGCGCGACCACGCGCGCCGCCTGGGGTTTGACCTGGTGGGCATCGCGCCTCCGATGGCTGGCATCGCGCACGAGCGTTACGCGGCGGCCATGGCTCAGGGCTATGGGGCCGAGATGGACTGGCTCAAGGACAACCCCGAGGTGCGGTCTGATGTAAGAGAGGTCCACCCGTCGGCGCGCGCCGTCGTCATGCTCGGCGTGTCCTATTGGAGCGACACCCCAGGGTATCTTGAGGCGCCGCCCCAGGAGGGGGAGGGCTGGATCGCTCGCTACGCTCAGGGGAAGGATTATCACGTGGTTCTTCGCCGCCGATTGATTCAGCTGGTGAAGGCCTTCGAGGCGGACGAATGCCTTGGGTTCCCCAGCGTCGCCCACCGGATCTTCGTAGACACGGGGCCGGTGCTTGAGAAGGCGTTCGCTCAGCGCGCGGGCCTCGGGTGGATCGGTAAGAACACGCTGCTCCTGAACCAGCAGCTGGGCTCCTGGCTCTTCCTGGCCACGGTCTTGACGCCTCTGGAGTTGGCCTTCGATGAGGCGGGCGTCGACCACTGTGGGACGTGCACCCGGTGTCTGGATGCTTGTCCTACGGACGCCTTCCCCGAGCCCTATGTCCTGGACGCGCGCCGGTGTATCGCG